>JAYVNE010000052.1:0-19001 GCA_043758615.1 Akkermansiaceae bacterium | reverse complement strand
CATCCGACCCCACCAGAGTCGAATCGGGGAGGTTTGTCTAGGATTTTTTCGAAATCAGGAACCTATGCGGATATTCCCTTCAAAAAGAAAATGCCGTGTGGAGTGATGGCCGTGGCTGCTGCGTCTTGCAGCAACGGGTCGCTACGTGGGTCCGGTGTTCCGTATTCAAGAGTGATTCCGTTGCGGCGGGACGCCACAACCACATTCAGTGCTCGGTCCGCTATTTTGAATTTTCCGCGATAATAGTCGGATTCTCGCGGAGGGGTAAATCAGTTAAAATTAGTTAACTTTTCTGAATGATTGACGAGCCGATGAGTTTTACTTAGCTTGCGCAGGAAGCGATGGTAAACGACTCAATCACTTTCTTCTGTCCTGCATGTCAAACCCGACTTACCGTGCCGGGAAGTCTCGCCGGGGTGACTGGCCCGTGTCCATCGTGTCGTGCGCTGATCCAAGCGCCGTACCCTGCACCCGTCCAAGCGGCCGCAGCTCCAGTGCAACAGAGTGTTCCCTCTGTGTCGGTGCCGATCCAAACGAGTATTCCGATGACACAGGCGGAATACACTGCGCAACATCCTGTCTATCCAACACCGCAGCCGGTTTACTCTCAACCGGCCCAAGCGGCTTATCCGCAGCAGCAGCCGATCTATCCATCACCTGTCCAACAGGCGGTTTCTGGTCCTGCGCCTTCGTCCATTGTTCAGCAGCCCGTTCAACCTGAGCATTACACGGACTACGCAACAGTGCCTGCGACCCCACCCGCTCCGGTTTCCGCGTCGTCTCAGTCTCCAGCAATTCTCCGGCCCGAACCACGGCAATTGCCGAATCGGTCTTCTTCCGGGGAGCCTGTTGCCAAACAAGTTCCGGAGGCGAAACTCAATTGCGTGAATTCGCAGACGCCAGTCTTGGTGCCACCCCCCCCGCGCCGGAGAAGCGGAATCATGCTTTTGTTGGGGCCACTGCTATTTCTAACACTCACTATCGCATTGATTCTGGGGGTTTGGAAGATTTTGAAAATTCAAGGAAGTGAGACTTCTGGCAACAAAGGAAAACTAACGGAATCCACCGTTCTTAGTATCCTTCCAGAAAACAAGCCCGCCCCCCAGACTCCTGCGGTTCCCACCCAGGAAACTACCCCACCATTGCCCGTTCCCGCTCCAGAACTACCCTCGATTATTAAGCCAGTTCCCACACTGCCCGAAGGCATCGAACCCGAAACGCCGGGCAAGAGCGCCAATGATGTTTTGGAAAAATTTCTCGCCGCCAAATCGCTTCCTGAACGATTGTCTCTCATCGAGACGAAGACGCCAGAGGCAGAGCTCGTAAAATCGTGCCTCGCAGGTCCGCTGCCAAGTCCCAGTAATCTCCTTATCGAGGCGCAGGAAAGCAATCCGGTCGAGCAAGTGACAGATATTTATTACAACGTGGATTTTGCAGCAGGTAACAACCTAACAAATAGCCAAACGATCCTCGTGAGAACCCGTGGGTCAGGTAAGCCAAAAATTGTGGCGGATCCGTTTCTCGACTCTTTCGGCGGCCGCTTGGCAGCCTTCACCAAAACTCCCTCCGACAAGTCAGGCACGTTCCAAGTCATTATTTCCGCAGTGGCGTCATGCAACGATGAGCGGGTGCCGAATCGGGAAAAAAAACTAACTCTCAAACTGCTGCCTCGCGATAATACTAAGGAAATCGCCCGAGCCTATTTTGGGAGGCTGTCAAAAATCGGCACCATGCTTGAAGATGGCACCTACAGCCTCAGCTATGGCAAGGCGAAAGCATGCACCGTGGTGCTTCGGTGGAATACGGAAGATAATCCACAAGCGCCTTATCTAGAGGCGATGGATCTTAAAACTTTGGATTGGAATCCTTGATCCGACCGGCATCGACCAATGCCTGCCAACCCCCGCGTAAAACAGAAATCTCGGGTCCGAGATCGAGCGCCCGGATTCGCTTGGCGACTTCACGGCTCAGGCCGCAGTTTTCATCCCCGCAATAGACGATCACGCGAGACATCTCTAATATTTGGGAAACGATCTCCGCCTCGAACTTTTGGTTATCTTCTGTTGGATCGAGATTCCAAAGCACAGAACCGGGGAGGCCGGATTTCTCCCACTTCTCTCTTGGACGTGCATCGACCCATAGGATTTTCGCATCCTTGGGGATTTGCTCCAGACAGATTTCGTCAGGCTTGAGAGTGGCAGGGTCGCACAGGAATGCTCTAACGGGTGAACCCTTGACCAAGTAAGTCACCCCCGCAGCGGCAAATGAAATTGCAATGATCGCTGCCAACTGGCCGAGCGTATTCATGGTTTGTTAGCCATTTCAGCGGGCGTGGGTTTGCGCACGACGCCGAATCCTTGCTGGATCCGATGCTTTTGAATCTTACAATCCGTCTCGACGCGGAACACCCCAATGCCGGGCGCCTCCATTGCGTTAGGTGTTACGACCAAGTCGTAGAGCTTGCCATCTTCCAAGGTATTCAATTTCAAGGTGAATGCCTCGGAGGAGGATTTCACGTTTAGGACGTGGATGGTTTGCCCTTCGATGATTTTGATATGAATCGTTTGAGGAGCTGCACTTGCGCCCAGATTCCATTTAAGGGTCTTGGGTTCGAGCGCGACGAGCACCGGAATATTGATTTTTAATTTGAGAACTTGGGACGGCTTGTCCACTGGGTCTTCGTCCAGAAACAAGGCGATCACTTTGTCCACCGTGCCGGAAAAATTCGTCATATCAAATTTCGCACTGATCACACCCGACTCACCTGGCTCGTAACGAAGTTTCCCATCCGAAATCCTAACGGCGACACATGAGCAACCCGGGTCACATTTTTTGATCGTGATTGCCTGGCTCGTTTTGTTAGTAAATTCAAATTCGGCAGTGGTGCTCATGGCATCGGCTTCGGCATTGATTTCCTTGGACAGTTCCTTGAAATCCAAAGTCCCCCCAAGGGCCCATGCGGAGAGGGTCAGCCAAATGCCAATTACGTATTTCATGGGGGCAGTATGAGTCGGGTTATTCCTTTGGCGCAAGGGCAACTGCGATGATCAAGCGTCCAGCACGCCATTCAGGGCCTAACACAAACAAGGGGTGATTGTCTTCCAAACGGGCATTCGTTTTAAGAATTTTTTTCCGGCTGAGCCAAAGCTCCACATCCAATTTCATCAGCTTCTCTGTGGGAAGACTGTTAGCTTCAAATCTCACCATCACTTCGTCCGATGGCTTTAATGGTTGGGCCCAGCTCTCATAGCTTCGGAGCAGCGGTTGCACGTCTTGGCCAAGTGCCCGGTAGCTTTTAAAACTCAACTGCTTTTTCTGTCGTAGGCGCTTTTCCGTCTCACGCGGCAACGTCGCTGCTTGCTTTCCGGCAGCAGTGGGATCGCCATTCGTGGCATAATAGACGGTCACACACACACGACCCATGACCGCCTTGCCTGGATCGTCCTGCGCGGATACCAAACTCGGAATGGCGAAAAAAACCATGGCGAGGCAGGTCATAATCCACTGGCATCCCTTCATGGCTTTATCGGGTCTTGAGCTTGCGCCGTCGAGTCGATCTCACGGCCCACCGGAATACTGGTCGTTTGAGAAAAATCCATGGCATCAGGAATCGCCCGAACTCCGTTCAAAACAATCACGGTCGGCGAGTTACCGCCACTCGCATACAACTCGGCATCCACCCCATTTTCCGGAGTATAAACTAACTGTTCCACCGGGATGGCCCGTGGCGCACCGGTCACGTCGATCTCCGGCTGACCTTGAGTTTTAGTGCCAAGCCAAAAGGCCAAAACCAAGCCCGAGCAGGCTGCGATCGGAACAAATAATGATTGCCAGACAAGCGCTGGTTTTCTCTCGGTCCCTCGCTTGGGTGCCTGCTCACGGATCGCCTGGGCAATGCGGCTGTTAAAAAAATCTGGGTATGGGGGCTCGACGACCGCCGGAATTGCGGAAGCCATCAGCGAGCGCCAACGCCGGGTTTCCAAGCGGGCAGCGATATGTTCCGGATGGCCGATCACCCATGCATCGAAAGCAGCGAGCGGTTCGCCTTCCAATTCGTCATCTAGCCATAGGGCCAAAGTTGCTTCATCTGGATTCATATTCATCTTTTAGCAAGGTTTGGAGTTTCTGACGCGCGTAGTAAAGCCGACTCATGACCGTGCCAAGGGTGCTCGCCATCGTTTCGGCGATTTCCTTATAGGATAGCCCTTGCACGTCTTTTAAAAGGACCACTTCCCGGTGCTCCGGGGAAAGCTTATCGAGTGCGATCTGAATTTTGAACCGCAGCTCCCCGAGTGACATCGAATCATCCGGCGACTCACCTCCCGAGGGCGTCGTAAACGAGCCGGAATCAATTCGCTCTCTTTCAAAAATCTCATCGTTCAGCTCACCTGCGCTCACGATTTTTCGCTTTCGCGTCCAGTCATAAACCACGTTGTGCGCGATCCGATAGAGCCAAGTGGAAAAGCGCGCCTTGGCCTCAAACCTTGGTAGCGCATTCCACGCCTTAATGAAGACCTCTTGTGAGAGGTCCCACGCATCGGCTTCTTGGTGGATCATATTACGAATCATGGCGAATATCCTTCCCCGGTGGCGGGTGACGAGCGCGTCATAGGATTTCATATCTCCTTTCTGCGCCAGAGCGACCAAGCGGAAGTCATCGTCAGGATCATCCATGGAAATCTCCAGATCGATGGAACCGGTAGGCCCCTGCGCGCTCTTGGACGTTTCTCCACTGGGTTTATTCATCGTTTAACCAAGAAAATTTTCACCCCTCGGACGAGCCCGGAAGCGCCCGCAGAGTGGCTTCCACCACCCACCCGCGCAACCCAGAAACACAACAATCACCGGGGCTCGGAATCCCATCCCTCAAATTTTCGCCAAGACTTGAGCAAACACCGTCAGCGTATCATCCAGATCCGCCTCGGTATGGGCGAGTGAAATGAAGCCCGTTTCATAGGGCGAGGGTGCCAGATAGATCCCCTCCTCCAGACAGCCCCAGAAGAACTTTTTGAAGAACTCCAAATCCTGCTTCATCACATCCGAGACATTGACAATCTCGCGGTCGGTGAAAAACAAACAGAACATCGACCCAACCCGGTTGAAACGATGCGGCACACCTTTTTCCACTAACAATTCGCGCAGGCCCTTCTCAAAATGCGCTCCAAGCGAATCCAGCCGTGCAAAGCCCGAGTGATTGTCCAGTTCACGCAGTTGCGCCAAGCCCGCGGCCATCGCCAAGGGATTACCGCTGAGCGTGCCGGCCTGATAGACCGGGCCGTTCGGGGCGAGAAAATCCATGACGTCCGCACGACCGCCGAAAGCGCCCACAGGAAGTCCGCCACCGATGACTTTGCCAAAACAACTGAGATCAGGTGTTAGGCTTTCCAAGCCCTGCACACCCGCCCTGCCCAGACGGAAGCCGGTCATGACTTCATCAAAAATCAACAACGCTCCGTATTGTTTTGTGATCGTGGATAACAGATTTAGATAGCCCGGTTTCGGAAAAACCAAGCCAGCATTCGCAGGATAAGACTCAACGATAATGGCTGCGATGGTTTCGCCTTGTGCGGCAAACAGCTTTTCCAGAGCCTCCCGATTATTGTAGGGCAGGACGATGGTCTTCTCCGCAAATGCCCTCGGCACCCCTGCGGAATCCGGCTCCCCATGCGTAAGCGCCCCGGAGCCTGCGGCGACGAGCAATGAATCACTGTGCCCGTGATAGCAGCCATCAAACTTAACAATGTAATCCCTCTTCGTGAATCCACGCGCCAAGCGGATCGCGGACATGGTCGCCTCAGTGCCGGAATTGCACATGCGCACCTTTTCCACCGATGGCACCCAGTCACAAACTGTGCGCGCCATTTCGATTTCAAACATGTTAGGAATCCCAAAGGAGATGCCGCTTTTTGCCACTTCATGGATCGTGTTCGTGATCACGATCGGCGCGTGACCCAGAATGTTCGGCCCCCAAGAACCGATGTAGTCGATATAATGTTTCCCATCGATGTCCTCGATCCGGCTGCCGTAAGCACGGCGCACAATGAACGGCTCCCCGCCCACGTTGCGGAATGCACGCACGGGCGAGTTCACTCCTCCCGGAATGTATTGTTTGGCGACGGCGAACATTTTTTGCGAAAGCAAACCTTGCGAATTCATGGGCGGATCATGGATGAGGATCGGCGAACGTCCAATCGCGAAGAGAGGACTTTGGCTCAAATATTTGGCCTCGTACCGATGTCGCAGGAAAATGGCTATTTCGTTTTTCGAGAATCCGACTATTTTCTTGCCGATGAAATCCGAACTCTTCGTGCTTTTGGCCGCTCTGCTCATTTCGCCGCTGGGGGCGCAGATCAAGCACGTCGAGCGCAAGTCGCTGCTGGATGCGGACCCTGATGTGGTCTATCTTGAACAAACGCTGAAAAAACCCATCGAGCTGAAGGTTATCAAAGAAGCCCCGGTATTTTCCGATAAAGATGGCCAACACCGTCTCGGCACGCTCAAGGCAAATCAAACCGTCCGCCTCGAGGCCATCACCGAGAAAATCTATCGAGTGCGGGGCCAAGGCACCCGCGATGGTATCGCTGGCTGGGTCGCAACGTGGGCGTTTTCCTCCACCGATCCTGACTTCGTGGCGAATTTGAAACTCCTCTATCAGCGCCAGATCCAAGTGCAGGCTCTCATTGCCGCCAAGGATGTCGCAGTCGGCATGACACTTGATGAAGTCACTCTATCAAAGGGCAACCCTACCAAGACCACCGTGCGCAAAACTGGCAGCGGAGAGTCCGCCCGGTGGGAATTCATCACTTACATCGAGGTCAAACACTACACCACGACCATCGATCCACGGACAGGCCAAGCGTACCGGCAACTCGCCTATGTCACCCAAGAGGAAAAAAGCAGAACTGCGGTTGAGTTTGAAAACGCCGTTGTCACCGCCGTGGAGGAAAGCGAGGACCACAAGGGCGGCGCGGTCCGGGTCATTGTTCCGCCACTGCTCTTCCGTTGGTAGTTATCTAACGACTCGCCAATGCTCCAAGATAAGCCGAGCACTATCTGGTAGATTTGGCACCGTCTGAAGAGTGCGGATGGCTTCAATCGACGCAGGAAACGCGATGTTTCCATGTGCCTCGACCTGCTCTAACGGCCCGCCTTCTACCCGCAGTCCCGCATTCGGTGGAGCTTGGCTGCTGCTTAGTGTGACATTTTCTGAAAACACGATTCCCGGCTGATGAAGGTGATCTTCACTCATGAAATCTCGCGCTTTAGGATACGCTTGCAAACGCACCGCCGCATCAGGTGAGGCGAAAACCGCCTGCCATTTTTTCTCATAATCAGGAACCATGTTACGCCCCCAAGTTGCTAGGAAAAAAGCAGTCTCACAGGGCAAGGGGCAATTTAAAAAGACATTGTTCAACACCTTGTTATGCCCGCCCCCGTGTATCATCACTGTCCAATCATCCGGCCCTTGCCCGATGTTAAGGAAAAGATTCCCCTCCACCCGCACACCTGTGGTCGCGTTATCCAGATAGACCGCGCAACGTTTTCCATCAGCACTTCGGATATCATCGAAAAAATTGTTTCGCACAATCGAACCACGCCGCAGGGGATTCTCGCCCAAGTTGAAATACACGGCTCCCATGTCCACGAACCCCGTGCTGATCCGCCGGAAAACATTATCCTCAATCACGAAATTATTACCCTTCAGTTCGATCGCCATGTGCGGATGATCTTCGAAAATACAATGGCTCACCACTTGCCCTACTCCATGCAACTCCAAGGCAGGATGATAGATTTTTCCCCACCAAGCGTCATTCACAAACACACAGTGATCTGCGGATTGGAGGGACGGGCGGAGGGTCGCTTCATCACCTCCTTCAAGGATTGCCCCGCGGCCACCGCAGCCTTCGAAACGACAGCCGCGTAGTGCTACCTCCGAATTTTTGGCATCCAGCCCATCGCCGCCGTTCAATCCAAATCTCAAGTCCGTCATCTCAACATGCTTCGAGTCCCGAATCTCTATCAGCCCATCGCGCGTGCCACCGAGAACCAGTCCCTCAATCTTCACCCCGTCCGCATCGGCCAAGCGAATCAAAGGACCGGACGTCCAAGATAAAGCGGCTCCCTGCTTCCATAAATCCCCATCTGCTGGCGGATAGAGTAAAAGACGCTTACCCTGATAGTCATACCACACCTCCCCTGGCACACTGATTTCACAAAGCGCATTACTAACTTTGAAATGAGGCTTCAACCATTCCAAACTGAGCAGACCGCTCACTTCGCCATAGGCGAGAGTGATCGATTTTTTCCCCACATCCACTTTGCTCACCCGGTTAAACGACCATTCCCACGGATTCCCAAAAACCCCGTCCACCCACAGATCCTTCTCCTGCGCCCAAGCCTCAAGCCGGTCTGAATCAAACTCGAATGTCCCGCCACTTTTGTAAAACTCCGCCACTCGATCAGGAATGAGCACGGGCCCAACATCGATTATCTTGCCGGGCTTCGCGGTGCCATCATCCGGCCACGAAGCCAGCGGCATCGCCCGCCCGCTCACAAACAGGAGCGCCGGTGGACACTCGCGACTTCCTGCTAGATTAAATCCGCGCCTGCTCAAATGCCCAGGATCGCCGCTTCCCATCTCCTCAAACGAAAGTGCTAACACATGAGAACGAACCTCCGGGCGAAGCTGCTTCAACGTCGTCGCATCCGGCCTCGTCCACGCACCCACCGGCACATTACGGAAACCACTCAGCACTGTCCCCACCTCACCTTGAATTCGCAAAGCACCCTTCCCCACCGAGGCATGCTGCGGGCCGATCACACACGTTTCCGACACGCTGTATTTACCTGCTTTTAGAAGTATTTCCGCAGCTCCTGCGGGTCTAACTTCCGCGCGGCGCAAGGCTTCGTTTAAGGTCTTTAAAGGTGCCTCCGCAGTCCCCTTTGCATGATCATCACCCGTGGGTGCCATCACCCAGGTTTCGGCACCACCACAGCCCATGGCCAGTATCCATATCGGAATCCAATGTTTCATTTCTGTCGGTAGCAAGGATTGAATTCGCAGAGTCTATCATACCGAAAATTTGCCACAACATCGCATTCAGTGCGAGAAACGCTTGAGAACATCAGGCGGCACATTGTTAGGGTTGGAGGCCACCCACTTCTTCATCGCATTCACATCATGCTGCGCCCATTCGCCTAACATGCGGTAATAGAGTCGGCGTTGCTGATCGGGATCGGACACTCCCATGATCCAAGCGGCGGATTGCTCGGGAGCGCGCGAGTTACAGCTCCACACGAATTCCTCCACGGCACGATCATCGTTCGGTGTGCCAGCCAGACTGGAAACCCATTGAGCCGTTCCGGAGATATCTGCCGATGACATAATCGGAATGACGCCCCGCGCGGCCTCGACTTGTGCTTCAGGTTTCAGCGTACGGACCCACGCCGCAGCCTTTGCTATATCCTCCTTTGCGAGAGCTTCCGCAACATTGTGTGAGGCACGATTTTTAATATCACCTTGCGCCATCGAGGCGATCCATTCCGCAGCGCTGTCCTTACCCGCCCAGGTTGATAGAATGGTCGCGCTACCGGCCCGACCGTTAGGAAATTTTTCCACATATTCCAAGGCGGTTAGAGGATCCGCCTTTGCCCAACCGCGCAAGATCAGATCATACTCGCCGCCGGACTCTCCGAGGTGATCAAGTTGGCGGAATTGATCTGCCACCGCCGCGAATTCTCCTGGCCCGAGCCGATCCACGAGATCCATGATCGCCCGCTGCCGCGAGGAAACATCTGTCATCCGCACATATTCAGCTAGGGCACCGTCCTCATCTCCCGCGTCGGCTCGCCCACCATCCTGCGGAATAGGCTACAAACGCCCCCCCACCGTGCCCTCCACGTATGACGCGGCACCTGCAGATTTTTAGGATGATGGTTGAGGGTGAGAGTTGATTCAAAAGGGCTTCCAACAGAGGCCGCCTATAAAGAAAATCGGTTAGTAGCTGCGGCCCCAGATGGCGCGAGTGGTGGTGTCTTTGCCGGTTAGAAAACATGGGCCGGCAGTTTCGGGTAGCTTGGTGCCTTGGAGCGGCAGGCAGCGAATCGTGATTTTGTGCTGTTTCGAAAGTTCCTCCTCTTGCTCGCGAGTGCCAGCCCAAGGGGTGCAGAGCCAACCGGGATTTTCCGTGGCCCAATGAGCGTGGAACTCCGCAAGATTAGCGCTAGGAGTGATGTGCGCATCGCGGAAGGCGGTGGCGCGGGCGAGTAAGGTATTGTGAATTTCTGAGAGAATATCAGTCGCGCTTTGAATGAACTCCTGTTTGTCGGAAAATTGTTTTTCGGCAATCGCCTGGTCGCGGCGCTGAACGCAGACTTTGAGAGTCTCGATGTCGCGCGGTCCAATTTCGATTCGGATTGGCACGCCTTTTTTGATCCATTCCCATTTTTTCACGCCACCATTGAGATCGCGGGTATCGACTTGAACGCGGAGAGGATCGCCGTGGAAGGTCTGATGACGGAGGGTGGTGGCGAGCGCTTGGCAGGCATCGAGCACGGCTTGTTTGGTGGCTTCCTTAGGCGTGATCGGCAGGATAACAATCTGTTGGGTTGCTACGCGTGGGGGGAGGATGAGGCCATCGTCGTCCGAGTGGGCCATGATGAGCGTGCCGATAAGCCGGGTGGAAACTCCCCATGAAGTGGTATGGGCGTGCTGCACCGTGCCATCGCGGCCGGTGAAGGAGATGTTTTGGGCTTTGGAAAAATTCTGTCCCAGGTAGTGCGAAGTGCCGGCTTGGATGGCCTTCTTGTCTTGAACCATTGCTTCGACCGTTAGAGTCATGTCAGCGCCGGGGAAGCGCTCGTTTTCCGTTTTTTCGCCGGGAATCACTGGGATGGCAAGGTGCTCGCGAAGGAACTCTTCGTATTGGCTGTGCATCAAACGAGTTTCGGCGATCGCCTCATCCTCAGTCTCGTGGGCGGTGTGCCCTTCCTGCCAGAGAAACTCAGCGGTGCGGAGGAAAAGGCGTGGACGCATTTCCCAACGCATCACGTTGGCCCATTGATTGATGAGCAGTGGCAAATCGCGGTAGGACTCAATCCAGCGGGCGAAAGCGGCACCAATGATGGTTTCCGAAGTAGGCCGGATGACGTAGGGCTCGGCGAGTTCGCCGGACGGGATCATTTTGGTTTTACCGGTGACTGGGTCTTTCACCACCTCGAGGCGATGATGGGTGACCACGGCACACTCAGTGGCAAAACCCTCCGCATGCTCCGCTTCTTTCTCCAAATACGAGAGCGGAATAAGAAGCGGGAAATAGGCGTTCTGGTGGCCCGTCGCCTTGAAGCGGCGGTCGAGCTGCTGTTGGATGAGTTCCCAAATGCCATATCCCCACGGCTTGATCACCATGCAGCCGCGAGTTTCCGAATTCTCGGCCAGATCGGCGGCCTTGATCACTTGCTGATACCATTCAGGGAAATCTTGGGCGCGGGTGGGGGTGATGGCGGTCTTTTCTGCGGACATGGTTGCTGGACGAATAGGAATCACGCAGCGAGAGAAAGAGCATCAAAAATCTCATAATGGGAAAATTTTCACACCCAGTGAGGGGAAATTTTGATTCAAAATAAATCCCAAGCTGGGGTTTGACAGGGCGCGGGCAACTTGGCTTACTCGTTTCAGATAGTAATCAAACCCTGTGTCCGCATGAGCGAAAACGAAAACCAACCACCAGCTCCTTCCAAGCAAACTTCCAGCGTTCCTCTCAAAAAGGAAACAGTTCGTGTCACTTTAAAAGCGGCCGATGCGCCTCCAGCAGTCCCCTCTGCCACCGTGCCAATGGCCCCTCCTGTTAGGCCTCCCGTTCCTGGTGGCCCGCCAACCGCTACGGTTCCGGGAGCACTGCGGCCATCGCCTGCTCCTACCATTCCACTTCGCACCGCCGGCCCGCCGACCATGTCACCAGCTCCTACGATTCGCTTGGCCACGTCGGGAGCACCGCTGTCTCCCGCTCTTCCCGGTGCCCCGCCAAGGCCTGCCGGCGGAGCACCCACCATCGCTCTTCCCAAGGCAACTGTTCAGCTTCAGCCCCCGACTCAGCCTCTCGGCACTTCCTTCTCCGCACCTTCCCAAGCTGGGACGTTCAAAGTGTCGGATGATGAAGAGGACGAAGACAGCAATGACGGCCTTGCTAACATCCTTTCGATTGTCGGTTTTGCCGCCGCGCTAGTCGTTCTCGGTCTGCAGTTGAAAACCGCTAACATCTGGATCAGCGCTGAAGATAATGCCAAGAAGGGCGAATGGTCGCAGTTGATGGAATAACTTTTTGAATCCCTCATTATCATGATTCTTCCTATCATTAATACGCTCCTCGCAGCCGCCGTCCTATACCTCGCTTTTGCCGCAAGTGGTCTTCCCTTGAGTTGATCTAACGCAAGAAAAGTTATTTTTTCGAGAGAGCCGTCCCGCATTCAGCAGGGCGGCTCTTGACGTTTCGGGAATCTGGTTCACTCTCTCCGCATGGCTTTGAAACTTACCGACGCAAATTTCCAAACTGAAGTAATCGACTCCGATCTGCCCGTCCTCGTGGACTTCTGGGCGGAGTGGTGCGGCCCTTGCAAAATGATCGGCCCCATTATTGATCAAGTCGCCACCGATCTCGAAGGTCAGGCGAAGGTTGGCAAAGTCAACGTCGATGACGCCCCCGATCTGGCCGTCAAATACAATGTGCGTTCGATCCCGCTGCTCTTGTTCTTCAAGAATGGTGAAGTGAAAGATCAAATCGTCGGTGCCAGCGTGACGAAGGATCAACTTAAGGCCAAACTGCTCGCCCTCGCTTGAGGGATCTCGGGCGCTTCAAGCGGCAGCCCTGATTTTTGTAGGTGAATGCACGAGTATCTCGTACGCGAATTGCGTACACTGCGTAGCCTGATCTACGAATATACACAATCTGTATTTTGATCATGCTCAACGAGTTCTCTGACTGTCTCCGCCAGTTTCTCCCCCCGCGAAACTTTAAGGAAACGGTCGGCGAATGTGGATTGCATCACACCGTGCCCCGTGTCGCCCGCCGAATCAAACTGGCGAGCGACGCGGAGCTTTTCAGGGCAATTTATTAACTCTCACCAAGCCAACGCAAAAACGTGGCAATGACCGGGGGATGCGATCTGTTAGTAATCTTTTCTAACTTACCGTACGACTCGCGCGCCGCCGCCGTCGATCTGCTTTTCCACTTCTTTGCGGGTGACCATCGAAGTGTCGCCGGGAGTGGTTGAGGCGAGCGCTCCGTGGGCGGCCCCGTATTCGACGGCTTTTTGCGCATCGTTGAATTCGAGAAACCCGAATTGTAGGCCCGATGCGAATGAATCTCCACCGCCGACCCGGTCCATGATTTCAAGACCAGGATATTTGCGGCTTTCGTGGAATTTCCCACCGTGCCAGAGGATCGCGGACCAATCATTGACCGTTGCCGAAATGACGCCGCGCAGGGTGGTGGCAGCGACCTTAAAGTTCGGAAACGTTTTCACTGCGGTTTCGATCATTGCCTTGAACGCATCCAGTTCGATCGCGGAAATGTTGTGGTCCACGCCTTCGACTTCGAAGCCGAGCGAGGCGGTGAAGTCTTCTTCATTACCGATCATCACATCAACAAACTTGGCGATTTCGCGGTTCACTTCTTGGGCCTTCTCAAGACCACCGATCGTTTTCCAAAGCGAGGGCCGGTAGTTAAGATCGTAGGAAACGACGGTGCCGTATTTGTTAGCAGCCTTGACCGCCTCCACGGTGAGAGCCGCGGTGGTTTCTGATAAAGCGGCATAAATCCCGCCGGTGTGAAACCAGCGCACGCCGAGCTTGCCGAAAATGTGGTCCCAGTCGATGTCGCCAGGCTTGAGTTGAGATGCTGCGGTATTGCCACGGTCGGGGTTACCCACCGCGCCACGGATACCGAAGCCACGCTCTGTAAAATTCAGGCCGTTGCGCACCTTGCGGCCGATACCATCGTCTTCACGCCATTGGATGAAGTCGGTGGCGACTCCGCCCTGCATGATGAAATCTTCAACAAGGTGCCCCACTTCGTTATCGACGAAAGCGGTGACAACAGCGGTTTTATAACCGAAGCATTTGCGCAAACCGCGTGAAGTGTTGTATTCGCCCCCGCCTTCCCAGGCGGTGAAATGGCGAGCGGTGCGGATTCTGCCTTCACCGGGATCGAGCCGGAGCATCACTTCTCCGAGGGAGATCTGATCGAAGGCGCATTCGGACTTGGGTTTGATGGTCAATGACATGGAGGATGTTTTTGTTAGATTGCAATCGGATGGATCAGCGGGTGGCTTCGGAGAGGTAAGTGGATGCGCTCCCAGAGAGATTTTTGAATAGATCGAGGTGGGTTTGCAACACGGACCTTCGGGGGAGGGCATATTTTCCCCATCATTATTTCCCAGCCCGGCTGGTCACATCGGATGTTGGCGTAGAGGCCTCTGTTATCTGAAGTCCCGCCCATCCAAAGGAAGGCCCCGCCTACTCTGACATTGTCGGCTTCTGGCTGGACTGTTTGCGATGGTCATGTCTGATATCACGGGCCTCACCTAGGAAAACCGCGTCTTCTCCCATATTGACTGCGAGGTCGCCGATTCTTTCGATTGAGCGAGCGACGAAAATTAGATGAAGCAGATTTTCAGAGCGTCCGTTTGAGTCTTCTAACCGGGCACTGAGAGAGGAAATCATTTGCTTGTGAAGCTGGTCGAGCTCCTTGTCGCGCGCTTTCAGGCTTTCTCCAAGTTCCGCATTGGAATCGGTATAGGCCATGAGGGCATCGCGGAGAATCGAGTCTGCTAGGGAATAAAGTGGCTCGGCCAGTGAGGCCTCTTCCAAGGGGCTGGATTTGCAAATTTTCTTTGAGCGTTTGGCGATGGTCACCGCATGATCGGAAATGCGCTCCAAGTTGTGTGCCATTTTCATCGAGGTAATGACGAGCCGCAGATCAGACGCCATTGGATGGAATCTAACGAGAATGTCCATGCCGGCTTGATCGATCTTGCGCTCGAGATCATCGACATCGGAATCATCGGCGATCACGGTGCGAGCGAGGTCAATGTCACGCTCTAACAACGATCTTATCGCCCGCTCCAGATTCTGCCGGGCAAGGCTGGCCATGGTGAGGACCTCGCCTTTGAGCGCATCGATCGCTTTGTCGAAATCTCGGAATATATGCTGGGAGTTCATAGTGAGAATTTTACGTGAGAATGGAAAGGAATCAACCGAAACGGCCCGTGATGTAATCCTCGGTTTGTTTGACGCGGGGGTTACTGAATATTTTCGAAGTGTCGCCAAATTCAATCAGCTCACCCATGTAGAAGAAAGCCGTCTTGTCGGACACCCGCGCGGCCTGCTGCATGTTATGGGTGACGATCACGAAAGTATATTCATGTTTTAGATCCCAAATGAGTTCTTCCACCTTCACTGTGGCGATGGGATCAAGCGCGCTGCAGGGCTCGTCCATTAGGACGACCTGGGGCTGCACGGCGATGGTGCGGGCGATGCAGAGGCGTTGCTGCTGTCCACCTGAGAGACCGAGCGCGGACTCTTGAAGGCGGTCCTTCACCTCATCCCAGAGTGCTGCGGATTGGAGTGACTTTTCCACCGCTTCATCGATCACTGTCTTGTTGCGTTCGCCACGGAGGCGCAGGCCGTAGGCGGCATTTTCATAGATGCTGCGTGGGAATGGGTTAGACTTTTGAAAGACCATGCCGACTTCGCGGCGCAGCTTCACCACGTCCACTGAGGAGTTATAGATATCGATGCCACCAATCTCGATTTTTCCCCGGGTGATTCTGGTGCCGGGGATTTCATCGTTCATCCGGTTGATGCAGCGGAGAAGAGTGGATTTTCCGCAACCTGATGGACCAATAAACGCAGTGACTCCTTTTGCTGGGATTTCCACGCTGATGTCTCTCAGCGCTGGAGATGATCCGTAGCTAAAATCCAAGTCGCGCACGGAAACGGAGGGGCCTAACTGCTGGATAGTTTCTGTTGGATTCAAAGTAACATGCATGGCGGTGAAAGTGATCAACCGAAGGTGCCGGTGACGTAGGCTTCGGTTTGCGGATCTTTCGGATTTTCGAAAAGCTGCATTGTGGGTCCGAATTCGATGAGCTTCCCGAGATACATAAACGCGGTTTTATCCGAGCATCGGGTGGCCTGCGCCATGTTGTGCGTGACGATGACAATGGTATATTTTTTCTTGAGCTCCATCAGAAGCTCTTCGATTTTCAAGGTGGCTAGAGGATCAAGTGCGGCGCACGGTTCGTCCATGAGGAGGATTTCCGGCTGGTTAGCGATGGCCCGCGCGATGCAGAGCCGCTGTTGCTGGCCACCGGATAGACCGAAGGCACTGGCGTGCAGACGGTCTTTCACTTCGTCCCAGAGCGCGGCGCTTTTCAGGGCGTTCTCGACGATTTCATCCAGTGCGGCGCGTTTGTTTTGACCTGCCACCCGCAGGCTGAAAGCCACGTTTTCGTAGATGGATTTCGCGAATGGATTATACTTTTGGAACACCATGCCGATCTGGCGGCGTAGCTCTTGAAGATCGATGTCGCTGCGGTTGATATCGATATCGTGAACCTTGATAGAGCCGGCGGTGATTCGTGCGCCTGGGATGCGATCGTTGATCCGATTGAAGCAGCGCAGCAGGGTGGATTTTCCGCAACCGGACGGCCCGATGAATGCGGTGATTTGGCGCACGGGGATGTCCATACTCACGTCGTGCAGCACCTGCTTGGTGTTGTAAGCAAATGATACGTTCTGGATTTGGATCGCGCTGGTCATCGTTACCACTTGAGTTTTGCCCGGAGTTTGCTGCGAAGAATCATTGAGCCGGCAGAGAGGAAAGCGACGAGGACGAGGAAAACAAAGACCGAGCCATACTGGGCGCGCTGGGTGTATTCGGAACTCGGAATGCGAGCGGCGAGGGTATAAATATGATAGGGCAGCGCTTGAACTTGCGAGGATAGAAGATCAAACGGGCTCTTCAGTCCCTGCCATGGAAGATCGTCTTTGGCGGCAACAGCGGCAGTAAACATGATCGGTGCTGTTTCACCGGCCACGCGGGTGATGGCGAGCAGTGAAGATGTTAGGATGCCGGGGAGGGAAAACGGCAGCACGCATTTGCGAATCGTCTGCCAGCGGGTGGCTCCCATCGCCAACGATGCATCGCGGAATCCTTGGGGCACGGCGCGTAGGGATTCTTCTGAGGCGGTGATGATGACAGGTAAAATCATGCAGGCCAGTGTTGCACAACCCGCCATGAGCGAGGAGTTCCAGCCTTGAAAACTCACAAAATAGTTTCCGAAAAACAGTGGGAAAGTGAGAAGCGAGCGGTCGGCTGGCGTGGAGGTGATAATCGGTACGGCGAGCACGAAAATGGAGAAACCGAAGAGGCCAAAGACGATGGATGGAATGCCCGCGAGGTTCAGAATTGCAAGACGAACAGCGTGGATGAATGGGCTTTGCTTGGCGTATTCAGATAGATAGATCGCCGCGCAGATGCCGAAGAACAGTGCCAGAATCATCGAGCCAATAGTTAGAAGAGCGGTGCCAACGATGGGCCCCGCAATGCCGCCGCCGGAGTAGGAGTAGGTTTGCTCGTTGTAAATCGCAGCGCCTGCATGTTTTGCGAGGTAATCGTTATAAGCGGAAGCGGGAAGCTGGAGTCGGTTACCTTGCGCGTCATCGAAGACATGCAGCGTTTCGTTTTTCGCGGTGAGGAATTCAAAATCCACGAACGGAGCCTTCGCTTTAAATAGGACTGGCGCACCATCGACGATGATTTTTCCGAACAGCAGCGCGGCGATCAGGACGACTAGATAGGTGAGCCCTCCTAGCAGAGAACGCACGGCGGCATCCTTGAAATGTCCCTTGGGGAGACCTTTTCGAATGAGTTTATCGGGATCGAACATGTGGATGAATTTTCAGTGCTTCATTTTGTTTACGAAGCGATGCGCGGTGGCATTAATCGCAAGGACGACAGCAAATAACAGAATCCCCACGACAAACAGCGCGCGGTAGTGGACACTTCCTAACGGGACCTCGCCAAGCTCTTGTGCGATGATGCCGGTGAGTGTGTGGGCGGGTTGGAAAAACGTGCCAAGGCCCGCACTGAAGTCCGGAATTTTGATTCGGTTTCCGGCGACTAACAAAACCACCATAGTTTCACCGATTACTCGGCCAAGTCCTAGCAGGACTGCTGCGAGGATTCCTGAAAACGCGGCGGGAATGACCACACGGAAGCTGGTTTGGATGCGGGAGGCGCCGAGTGCTTCTGAGGCTTCCGCATAGGCGGATGGCACATTGTTGATGGCGTCTTCAGCGAGGGAGAAAATCGTGGGAATGCTCATCAGGGCGAGCAGGCAGCCTGCGGTGAAGATGTTTAGCCGCTCGTCGATGGGGAATCCCGGGACCCAGTGGAGCGAGTCCATCATGGAAATGTCGCGGAGCACGGTGCCGAAGACGAGGATGCCGATGAAACCGAGCACCACCGACGGGATGGCTTGGATGAATTCGATGACCGGCTTGATGATCTTTTGCTCGCGGAGAGAAGCAAATTGATTCACATAAACCGCTGCACCGATGCCACTCGGGATGGCGATGATGAGGGCGACGATGGAAATCATCAGCGAGCCTGCCGCGAGCGGGAGAATGCCGTAGAAATCCTGCCATTCGCCGCCGGTGACCCAGTCCTTTCCTGTGAGGAAGGAGGCTATCGCATGGCTGAGTGGGACGGGTGCATCGTGCTTCCATGCGTTGAGGGCAGCAGGAGTTTTATCAAGATCCCCGATGAAGATGGGCCAAGTCGTGCGTGCGACTTTGATGAGTCGAATGGCTTCCGGCTGTTGGAGATTCTGTGGTAACTGATCAATGATGCCGCTCGTGGATTCCCTCAGGGTGTTATGGATTTTAATGCAGTCGGCGCCGTGCTCTAGCAGCAGTTGGATCGGCCCTTCAATGTCGG
>JAYVNE010000051.1:0-6544 GCA_043758615.1 Akkermansiaceae bacterium | reverse complement strand
CCACCGGAGCACAGCAATCGCGCCAAACCCCTTGAAAAACCTACATGATCTCAAAACCGAAATTTAAAAAGCGAGTTTTTGGAAGTCCCCTATTGTTGAAATGCAACTCCTGATCCCGTTTTACTCGGAAAGCACTAAACAAGGCTGCAAGCCCAAACGATCAAAGGCATTTGCCATGTCGGTTTCTAGGCAATGATCCGAGCCAAGACAAGGGCTACAAGGTACAAGCCCTTGATGAAATCGAACGACTCCTCGCAAAAGGCCTCGATAAGCTCGTCCTCCAATTCAAGGACACGAACTTCCATCAGGAATATACCCTGTCCCGCGACCCTATCGCAGTCGCGAAACACCATAAAGAAACGCCGGTTCCGGTGATCGCCACCCCGTAATCCAGAACCCTCATATCTAAACCCATCCCCTAAACCCCGTCGCCTCAAAAGCGCCGGGGTTTTCTTTTTGGCACAAGAAAAAAGGCAATATCTGTTCTGAAAAAATATTAAATTATCCTCGCCTTCAGCAATCCAATCAGCCACAGATTTATTCATCTTTCCGGGAAAGATCACATTCTAATCATCAAGACTTTCATTCACTAAACACAACTGCTTTTGCGACTCTCAAAAGCTTCTGGGCCGTCAACGAAACCTACAAATTTTAAATGGCCCCAAGAAAGACAAAGCTGTCGCGCCAGATCGGCGCGGCTTGTCGCGTCTTTTTCGAAGGCGCTTCGTGGTGCCTGTAGGTGGGGCGCGGTCAAGTCCGCGCCCTTTGTTTTTAGAAGTTTCATTGAATTCCTCCTGCGAATCCCAAACTCCTATGAAACCAACTCCGCTCCTGTTCGTCATCGCGTTCGTCTGTTCATCGCTTGTCCCTGCACAGGACGAAAAAACCGCAGCTTCCGCCGAAACCGCCGGTTCATCCAAACTCCCTTATTTACCGGATACCCTTGAAGTTCTCCCGTTCACCCCGCCCGCTCCTGTTGAACGCAAGCGCATGCCGGACATCCGCATCGACGCTTCCGCCACTCTGCCCAGCGACTCGGGTAAAACCCTAACTATTCAGCGCGGTGCCGCCTCTACCCTGCCGGACCTGCCACCACCCCCGCCGCCGGAACCCATCGAGCCTCCTCGAAAGCTTACTGCGGAAGACATCGCCCGTCAGCTCTATCATCAACGGCATTCTCTTTTTCTCGGGGCCACCGTCTATGATCATCAAGTGAGCGAAGTTCATTGGACCGATCAAGAAACTAAAACAGTCTATCAAGCCGTCTGCGGTTTCGACATTGGCCTCATCGCTGGCGTTCAACGCTTCGTCCATCATGGAGAGCAATATCGTGTCGATCTAATACACTCGGATGTGAATACCACCCCCATCAAAAACTCATCCCGCAAGTTTAACTATAAAGTTCCAAAAGTTTCCACCGGGCAAATCATCATCACTCAAGGCGACCCAAAAAATCTCTACGCCACCGCTCCGCTAAATTTCATCAAAGAACTCATCGACGCGGAAAAAGAACGCCTCATCACCTACCAAGCTGATAGACGAAAATACTGGGAGGAGGCCAGTGCATGGGCCACCGCCCATCCACCCATCCCCCAGGATGAGACATTTATCTTTCGACCCCATCGCGGCAGCCGCTACCTTGCCAATTCTCAGCCAGAAAAAACGGAGGGCACACGATGAACCCTCCACTCTGCTCTATCTCAAGAGCCTCCCGCACTCTTTCTCTTTATATCTTCCTCTGGATTCTTGTCTCTGGATTCTGGACTCTCCCCGCCTCCGCCCAGACTAACGGTATCGACCAAGACCTGAACTTTGTCACCCCATCCACCGGCGGTAAATTCATCGAGTGGTATGGCAAAACCGGACGCAGCTACTTTGTGCAAGTCTCCGATCCCTCTGATCACCTCAATAAATGGAATTGGGCACCCGTCATCGAACTCGGCAATAATCAATCTATCAGTTACGAAGTTGATTGCACCGCAGACAAAGGTTTCTTTCGCCTTCAATACGCCGACCAAACCGATACAGACCCCGACAACGCCGATTTTGATGGCGACGGCCTCACCAATCTCGAAGAAATCACCCCCTATACCCGCCCCGGCGCGAGAGCCGCGCGCAGCATAATTGGCGGCCCGCCCCCTGCAAACACCATCCAGACTAATCCACTCGACCCAGACACCGATCACGATGGTCTTGGGGATAAATGGGAACGCGACAATGGTTTAGATCCCACCGACAACGGCACCGTCGATCCCAACAACGGTGCTAACGGTGATCCTGACGGGGACGGCGTTTCGAATCTAGCCGAACAAGCGCACGGCACCGACCCCAATAACAGCGACACCGATGGCGATGGACTGCTAGACAAATGGGAATTGGACCACAACCTTGATCCCATAGACGACGGCTCCAACAATTCAGATAATGGCTCTTCAGGCGATCCAGATCATGATGGATTTAGCAATCCGTTAGAACAATCGGGAGGTACTGATCCTAACGATCCAGACAGTCACCCACCGGGAACACCTTTGCCCGGAGGCACACCACTTCTCGTTGGCGAGCAAGTTACTATCTATGGCACTCGCTGGGGTTTTACGGGCTTCCAGAATTCGGCAAAAAGATACTTACAAAGGGTCAATCACATCGTCAGCACTGATCCTGACAATGATGGCGACGGAGGGGATAGGACCACCACAGAAACCATTGATGATTTGAGGACCGGGGCTTCGTCCAGCACCAGCATCGGCTCCGGTGGTTCAGATTATGGAAACGCATGGACCATTGCAAGTGACGTGTCCCGTAACCGCAACGGCACGGATGACGATGGGAGCGGTGAAACCTCCACCGCCTCGGAAACGCTCTTCACGGAATATACCATTCCTGTATTCATTGCGAACGTGGAGAGCTGGCTCCCAGCCTATCAGAATCATTTTACCACCAACACTTCTATTGCGAGTATCGCCCTAACTCCGATTACAGGCAACCCAGAACCTGCCACTGAATACACAATCACCAAGCTGCACTACAAATGGCAGGTGAATGCAGCGCCGGGTCAAGTCGTGAACTGGCTGGAAGTCTTCACCCCTGCGGATGGGACCACTCCAGTTGCAATATCGAAATCATGGTCTCCTACCGCAACGGACACCGAAAGTTCTGTTTACGAGATCGATCCCACTATAAGAAACGGGAAAAAAAACGGCGAGTATAGCCTCCTCCCCGTGGACTTAGACATTGAATATAACAGCCAAGCGGGAATCAAAGAACTCGAAGACTCGAAGGAAGACACAGGCGATGGTGGGTATATCTCACTCAAGAGCCAAACGCATCAGGGCGAAGATATCACTCCGACCACCTACCTCGTCATCAGGCCAACCACTGGGCTGCCAAACGATTCAAAAGTTCGGCTGAAATTCAACTCGGGTGATCGCTACAAAGTGTCGAAGAATCTGCTTGGAACCGACTTGGTCGTAAGTGAGGTGACGGAGTTTCCAGCAGGACAGGAAACCCGGCTCTATCTTGTGGGTGAAACGAAAAGCCAGTCGCAAGGCGGTGAAAACCTCACGATGCAGATTAAAGTAGGTGGTTCATGGGTCGATGGGGACTCGCTGAAAGCGACGGTTGTTCAAACACAATTCCAAATCGATCTGCGAGTATTCATTCCTTACAATTGGGTGAATATCCCTTTGCACCCGAGCGTTGCCGGGGGAGACAAGAGAAGTTACGATCCAAGTTTGAGCGGAACCTATCGAGTCTCGCAGAAAGCGATCTTGAATTTATATAAAGAGTGGGTTCCCGAAATCGAAAACCGGATGATTGACAATGGAAAGTCAGCCGGAATTACTTATCATTATTCAACGAGTGACGTCACTAATTTTAATAGCGGCGCAAAACACAGCGAAGACACGACTGTAAAGCCTTCGTATGTTAATTCTGGAGCAATCCCATCAGATAGCGGTATCGCAGATCTATCTGGGGTTGAAGTAACTGTTCTCAGCAGCTTGAGTAATGACAATCGAGTTACGGTAGAATTTGAAGGTGAGGCAGCCGAACCCATATTGCCTGTTGCAGCCCCTATCAACTGGCGTTTCAGCGTTGGTATTTCAAAGACAAATCCGCTCAATCCTTCATTCTCGTTAGAAGGCGCACACGATGGATTTCCAGCTTACGAAATTTACGTCAATTGCAAACACCCGAAGTTTCTACATACCGAAGTTTTGACATGGAAGCCTCCTTTAAGCGCAGACGTTTGGGAACTTGTAGGAGGTTTGGATAATTTTGTTGGACCTTTAACGGGAAATATAAACCAATGAACGTGAAATATTCTTTTTTATTAGTAATTGCCACTCTTGAATGTGCTTCGAGTCAGAATTCAAGAGATGATGATTTCGATATGGAAGCACTTAAAAAACACTCGATCGAAGCGAATCAAAGATATTCAGAGAAGATTCAAAATAGGGAAGGCATCGACAAACCCTGGATGTTTCAGGTTCTCAAAAAAGTGCATGATGGCGAGCAAGTCAGCGATGATGAGTTGCAACGCGTTTGGGAAATTTACAGGGCAGAAAAGAATCACAAGATTGAAGACAAGCTCGTTGCCTTTAGGCTGATTGCTGAAGTTGAAGATATTTCAAAGTGGCAAAAAGAATTTGATACTTTCGCTTACAGCAAAGATCCCAATTTTGTGAAAACCGCCATACAGACGCTCTTTTGGAAACTGGGTCGTGGCACGGAACGAGAAAAGATTATTCTGTCGAATAAAACTGCTGTGTTGGAGCATTTGGTTCAATTCGCCGAAGACAACAAATCTGACACGACCATAGATCGAAAAACCACTAAACTGCTTGATCTAACAAAATCCTATTTTGGAAAAACGCTTCCGGCAGAGGTTCAAAGACCTGACCGCCGACCCTCAGGATCACCAGTCGAAGTGACAAGTGAACCTAATGGAAAAGAACCTGAATCTTCAAAAGTTGGAACACTTGTGCAAAGGATCGGCAAAGGTTGGAGCCTGACGTTCGCTGGAATGATTGGAATTATCATTTCCGCAGTTCTCATTTGGCGTTGGAAATCAAAACCCACTCCCTAAAATCCACCCATTATCTCACCGATCAACTGTGATCCCTAGGGCACAAATATGGAATTGGCAGGCAAACGTGATGGGTGCCCTAGCTATAATCAATCATCCTATCAAAAGCGGCTTGGCCACTCGTTTTTACGATGATATAAAGAACGATTCCGCATTGCACCTGCAAAAGTTCAATGAAAATCCGCCACCTTCAATCGTTATTGGTAATACAACCTTTACATCAACTGATGCGATTTGGCTCACTTCCTACAACGGGTGGGGTGGCACAGTGAAGAATCGATACATTTTTGATCCAACTCTAGCTGCTGGACTTAGTATCTCTCCTTCGCCTCGCACTAAACGCTGGCATTTCAACCCGCCGTTGAATCCGGACGAGTTTTACATCCGCAAAGTCGAACGTCTGCTTGAAACTAATCCCTAAATTACACGGCAAATGAAACAATTTTTAATTATATGTATCGGATTATTGGACGCCGCTATGGCTGAACCGTCATCGATTGTTCGAGACCCGGTTGCTGATTTTTTAACTTTGCATATTGAAGACCGTTATTCAGAGACAAGTGAAGTGTCTGTGGTGCATAAAATCATGATTGATATTGATTTAGACGGACAACCCGAAATCCTTGTCGGACACTCTAAAATGTGGACAGGGGATAACAACGGAGTTTATTTTGCAATCTACAAATGCAAGGCACTGAACGAATATGAGCGGCTTACTCAACCCAATCAGGATGTCAGATTGATGCTCGGAGATGGTGAGGCAAAGTTTGTTTTTGTTGGTCAAGTGGACGAGCTTAATACAACTGGACTTTTAATTTTCAATCCACCTCATCGCGATGCCGCTCTGTCTGCCCAGAAAATTGAAAGCAGACAATTTTTATCAATCAGCAAGGGTATACTTACGATACTTGATCTGCCGGGTCTTGATTTGACCGATCCAACTGAGAAAGTGCTTTTCGATAAATACTCGGAACAAGCCGGGAAACAAGGAGGCTTTTCTTGCGAACTTTTGGCTTCCGACAAACTCAAAGAGCTGGGATATGCCCTACCTGATTGGACAAAATTACCGTCGACTAAAGGGTTGTCGACAGGCGGCGACAACCTCGAATTGAATCTCCTCAAAACAAACGCGGCCCAACTTCCTACTGTCAAGGAAAGCACACTAAAATCGGACAAAGCAGATGTCGGACAAACTGCGAATAAGTCACCAATCTTATGGATTTGGATAGCAGGTTTTTTAACTCTCGTGCTTGCTATTTTGGGAGCGATGAAACGTCGCTCGTCACACAATTGAGCACACACCATTCTAATTACCCGAGCTAATTTGGCAGATAAAAATGGAGGTTTCGCTTGAGACTGGCGAGCATCTTAAGATGATGGAGTTGCTCGTGACTACAGGAGCTAGCGCCAAGACGGGCCTGGCTCTGGTGATCGTGAGACGTGGCGGCGGTTTTCAAC
>JAYVNE010000050.1:0-2059 GCA_043758615.1 Akkermansiaceae bacterium | reverse complement strand
CGCTTCACCCAAAAAGACGGCGCAGTTTACGCCTACCTGATGGCTTGGCCGAAGGACGGCAAGGTGGTGATTCGCTCCCTGCCCTCCGGAGCGGGGACAGTCGCCGCCGTCACGATGCTCGCCTCAAAAGCGCGCCTCGATTTTAAGCAGACACCGGAGGGCCTCGAAGTGCTCCTTCCGGAACAGGCCCCGTGCAAATTTGCTTTTGGGCTCAAGATTGAGGGCGAAAAGCTCGTAGCAAAACAGGCCAATCTGACCGGTCCCTAAATGGTCAATGGGGTCGTAGCTCACGGATTAACATCAAGTGGCAAAAGTGAAGTCCCACTTTCGTTTTTCGATCCGGAGACAATGAGAACAATTTTTATTTGATAGATTTCAGACCTCACTGCCCTTATTCACCGAGCTTCATCGGTACATCACCCTCTCATCGTAACTTGGGGTTTTTGAAGTGGTTAGTAATGGGACCATCATTTAAAAATAAGGAAGAACGCTCATGTTTGTATATCTTGCAAAAGTAGTTCGATGGAAAATTTTTGGTTAGACTTCCGGATGAGCAGAAATGAGTCCGCAGGATTTATTATCTACCAGCTTCTTGATATCCGTTGTTTGGCATCATGCCGTCACCTGATTCTCTGCCGCTCGGTGGGTTGAGGGGCATGCGTCGCGGTGGAAAGTGAGCAGTTTAGCCCACGCGCCACTCGGATTGGCAACGCTTGCTTCTAGCCAATTTCTCGATTCACTCTTTTTACTCCTCCCTATTAGTGAGTTGCATCCCTTGGTGCATTTGTTCCAATCGGCGCGTCAGCAACCCTGTAACTTATGCGAATCCTCCTCACCACCTGCTCCTATCAAGACACTCCCGGTCCCCATCACGAACTCATGGCCGCCCAAGGCTGGGAAATCGTCCGCGAACGCGGCCCGCTCAGCGAGGCCCGGATGCTGGAGCTCGCTGGCGACTTCGATGCCTTTCTCTGCGGCGACGATGCGATCACCCGCGCGGTTATCGAGAAGTCCCTGCCCCGTCTGAAAATTATTTCAAAATACGGCATCGGACTCGATAAAATTGATGTTGCGGCGACTAAGGAGTTGAAAATCCCCGTGCTTTTTACGCCCGGCGTGAATCACACCACCGTCGCCGAGCACACCTTCGGCCTGCTCATCGGGATCACCAAGCACATCGTTACCACCGCCGCTGCGGCGCGGAAGGGTGAGTGGCTGCGCCTCACGGGCCACGAGATCGCCGATAAGACGATGGGCATTATCGGCTTGGGCCGCATCGGCAAGGAAGTCGCCATCCGCGCGAAGGCCTTCGCCATGCCGATCATCGCTTTCGATCCTTACTGGGATGAAAAATTCGCCGCCGAATATGGTGTGAAACGCTGCGCCTCCATGGACGAGGTGCTCACGCAATCCGATGTCGTGTCGCTCCATTGCAACCTGTCCGACGAAACCCGCAGCATGATCCGCACGGAGAAAATCGCGGAAATGAAAGACGGCGTGATTATTCTCAACTGCGCCCGAGGCGAAATCGTCGAGACAGCGGATATGGTCGCAGCGCTCAAAAGCGGCAAGGTCGGCGGCTACGGTGCCGACGTGCTCGATGAGGAACCCCCGCGCGCCGATCATCCATTGCTCACCGCGCCTAACTGTGTCATCACCCCGCACATCGGCTCCCGCACTTACGAAAGCGTTCCTCGCCAAGCCATGAAATCGCTCACAAATCTTATCAACGCGCTAAAAGGCGAAGGCGACTGCAACTGTGCTAACGGCGTGATTTGATGACGCTGATTTTACAGAAAGAAAAGGAAAGGTGGATTTCGTTAAAACCACTGAACTAACAGCGTTGCGGCGAGACGCCGCAACCACGGCCGCGCAGGTGTTAGCCATCACCCATCCATTTTCAAAAACTCCCGTGCCGCCGCGATGATTCCTTCCACTTCAGTGATGGAGAGACTCTTTTTCCCATCGAACGCCCATACCGTGCCTGGCCATGCGGGGTCCTCGAGGAAGCGCCCTACAATGTGAATATGCATGTGCCTCACTTGATTACCGATGCAAG
>JAYVNE010000049.1:0-6620 GCA_043758615.1 Akkermansiaceae bacterium | reverse complement strand
CCATTGAGGATGATAGAAACAGCGTCGGCTTGTTGCGGTGATGGAGTGGCGTTGGCGATGTCCGAGCCGCCGAGAGCCATCCGACGATTGAGGAGGATCGGGCGGGAGAATTCAGTCTTCTCGCTGTCCTTGCTCTTCATTTTATAAGCGCGATAGCCGGGAATGATTTCGCTGCCCGACAAGACGCGTTCCGCGAGCGGCTTTTTGTCCGGACCGAGCTCATCGTTGCGCGGACTGACTTCGCGGAGTTCGAGCTTGGCAACCTTTTCGAGAGTGGTGCGGATTTTTGCGGAATCCTCAGGAGAAACTCCGGGCATCTGCACGAGGATGCCACTGCTGCCTTGGCGTTGGATGAGTGGCTCCGTGTTGCCCATGCCATTCAGACGCTTTTCAATCACGGTGATCGCCTGATCCACTTGGTGATCGGTGATGGGCATTTTGTCGCCATTGTCCGCTTCACGCTCTTGCAGGCGCAGGGAGAACGATGAGCCGCCCAAGATGTCGATGCCGCCCTTCAGGCGCTCCTTCGGCGGGGTGGCGGCGAGAATGCAGAGTCCGACAACACCGATGAGCAGAACCGTGCCGACGTTGCGCTTCCGCCGCTCGATTTCGGTCGCGAAATACCAGAAAAATAAAATCATCAACACGAATGCGGTGATGAAGAGGGTCAAGGGGTCTTCGTAAAAGGCGATGGCGAGCATGATTTAAAAATGAAAGTTTGGCTCCAAAAATGGGGCAATGAATCGCTGAAGTAGGGATGGCTTACGAGGCGGATACGTCTTTTTTATGGACGGTCGCAATCGCGGGTTTGTCGAATTCGAGCATGGTGCCCTCAGCAACTTTAATGATGACGGTGGTTTCCTTCACGTTATGGATGATGCCGTGGATGCCTGAGGTGGTGACTACTTTATCGCCGGACTGGAGCGAGGAAATACGCGCTGCCATTTCCTTCCGCTGAAGCTGCTGTGGGCGGATGAGGAGGAAATAAAACATGACGACCATGAGGCCCATCATGATCATAGGATTTCCAAGGATGCCACCGGGGGCGGCTGTGTCTGCGGCGAGGAAATGGACGATAGAAGCGTGGATTGGAATCATAGGGAATCGGATCGAGTGTAGCGCCGGATGAAGGAGTCTTTGTAGGCGGAGTAGTTTCCCGCTGCGATTGCTTCCCGCGCCCCGGCGACGAGGGACAGGTAGAAATGCAGATTGTGGAAGGAAAGCAACCGCAAACCGAGGATTTCGCCCGCCCGGAAAAGGTGCCGCAGGTAGGCGCGGGAAAATCCGGCGACGTGTGGATGCGCACTCTCGCAAATCGGTCGCGGGTCCTTGGCGTGAATCAGGTTCTTGATATTGATCGGCCCATCGAGCGTCATCGCCATCCCATGGCGGGCGATCCGGGTGGGCATCACGCAGTCAAACATGTCCACCCCACGGGCGATCATTTCCAAAATTTGCGGCGGCGTGCCCAGCCCCATCGCATAGCGCGGCTTGTCTTGGGGCAGAAATGGCACGGCATTTTCAATGGCCCGGAACATCTCATGCTCGGGCTCGCCGACGGAAACCCCGCCGATCGCGTAGCCGTCGAAGCCCAGCTCCACCAGCTCTTTGGCCGATTGTTCACGCAGATCCGCAAAGATCGATCCCTGCACGATCCCGAAATGCTGTTGCTTGCCCGCGCCTGAGCGAGGCTCGTTTTCCGTCACCCATTCTTTGCAACGTTTTGCCCAGCGAGTCGTCAGCGCGAGAGACTTGGAGGCGTAGGCTTCGTCGCAAGGATAGGGCGGGCACTCGTCGAATAGCATTGCGATGTCTGAGCCGAGCGCACCTTGGATTTCCATACTGAGCTCGGGAGTGAGCAGCATTTTGGAGCCGTCGAGGTGATTGGAAAAACGCACGCCCTCCTCCGTGATTTTGCGAAGTTTTGCCAACGACCAAACCTGGAAGCCGCCGGAATCCGTGAGCATTGGCTTCTGCCACTGACTGAAACCGTGCAGCCCACCTAGCTCGCGGATCAACTCATGCCCCGGCCGCAGCCACAGGTGGTAAGTGTTGCCCAAGATGATTTGCGCGCCGAGTTCCTCGACTTCCACGGGGTGCAGCGTCTTGACCGTGCCTTGCGTGCCGACCGGCATGAAAATTGGTGTTTCAACCGTCCCATGAGGCAAAACGAGACTGCCGCGGCGGGCGGAACTCTGGGAATCGGTGGAGTGAACGGTAAAAGACACAGAAGAAAGCGGGAAATAGGCCAGATTTCCGCAGGGGCCAAGCCCAAACACTACTCACCCGGTGCCGAAACATAATTGAAGAAAGTTTGAAACATCTGCGCTCAGGCGGAGTTATCTTAATAACTGCCGTGACTGGAAAATCCCGAAAAATTTCCAGTGGCACGTTGCCACGCTTGAAGTAATCTCTCACGTTTCAAAGATACCAACCAACAAACTAACTAACAAATATGAAACTCCTGCTAAGCGCCATCTGCGCATCATTCATGGTCGCCCCGCTCGCCTTCGCCGAAGGTTGTGAAAAAGGCAAATGCGACAAGGACAAAGCAAAACAAGAAGAAGGCACCGTGGCTGCATGCGACAAGTGCAAAAAAGGTGACGAAGAGAAGAAAGAAGAAGGCACTGTGGCTGCGTGCGATAAGTGCAAAAAAGGTGACGAGGAAAAGAAAGAAGAAGGCACGTTCGCCTGAATCACACCTTCAGTTTATTTTCCCAAGAGCTGCCGGAAACCTTCCGGCGGCTTTTTTATTGCAGTCGATCGGTTTTCACAAAGCTCGGTTGACCAAATACGTCACTTCGCACCAAATTGCCGGGCGATGATGGATGTTGTCTGCGGAGTGATTGAGGATTTAGAAGGGCGATACCTCGCTTGTTTGCGCCCAAAAGGGAAACACTTGGGTGGGCAATGGGAATTTCCAGGTGGGAAAGTCGATTCCGGCGAAACTCCGGTCGCCGCCCTCATCCGCGAAATGCGGGAGGAGCTCTCGGTCGATGTGAGAGTCGTTTCTTCACTCACTCCGGTGATCTGGGCATATCCTGATAGAACGATCCGACTGCTGCCATTTCGCTGCAGCATTGTCGGAGGAGAGCTTCATGCAAACGAACATGAAACCCTTCTCTGGTGTGCTCCCGAAAATTTCCACACACTCCCATGGGCTGACGCTGATCTTCCTATACTCCGCGAAATCGCGCCGCAGATCCTCAAACGCTAAATTGACTTCATGGCCTTCGATGATAATTGTTCGAGGTCTTCTAAACCCATGAAATTTCAAATTACCTGTATCCTTGTCGCGATGCTGGCCGAACTCGGAGGGCTTGCGGCAGAGACACCGCAGGATCCAAAATTCCTGAAACAGGCGGCTTTAGAAATCGACCGGCAAATCGCGGCGTTCTATCGGAAAAACAATCTTGCCGTGCCGCCGGTGACGGACGACGCCACCTTCCTGCGACGCGCGTTTCTTGTTTCCGTCGGTCGCATACCCACCACTGAGGAAGCTCTTGAGTTTTTGGAAATCAACGATGCGACGAAGCGTGAGGCGCTGGTGACTTATCTTCTGAAATCTCCCGGCTACTCCAGTCACATGGCGAACTGGGCCTTTGATCTTCTGCGTGTCACGGATCGCAGCGTGGGTAATTCCGGAACTAACGAGCCCTATCGGAATTGGATCCGCAACGCCATTGCTGACAACATGCCATGGAACGAGTTCACCAATCACCTCATCGCCTCGTCCGGTGATGGATGGGATACGAACACCGCCGCTGTGGGTTACTACACGCGGGATCGCGGGATGCCTCTGGATAATCTATCCAATACGATGCGCGTCTTTCTCGGATCACACATGGAATGCGCTCAGTGCCATGATGATCCTTTCGGCACCACCGATCGCCACGATTTCTACGAGCTCGCTGCCTTCACTCATGGTCAAGATCCGCTGAAACAAAACTTCATGCAGCCGTTGTGGGACGAGTATAACAAAGACAAAAATCAGAACACCGAAGAATATCGCGTGGCCCAAGTTTTGTGGGATCGAATTTATGGAATGTCGCTAGGCGGTGGCGGCTCCGGCCAGATCGCTTTGCCCGCCGACTATCAATACAAGAATGGCAAGTCCGGCGATAACGTCGGGGCGCACACGCCGTTTGGTCAAGCGGTTCGCATGTCAGAAAAACACCCCCAAAACGATGGTCGGAAAAAGCTCGCGAATTGGATGATTTCCAAAACCGGCGATCAGTTTTCCACGGTCATTGCTAACCGAATGTGGAAGCGAGTGATGGGCAAAGGGGTTTATGATCCCGTGGATGTTTACATTCCCACCGCGAAATCCAGCTATCCCGAATTGATCGCTTGCCTCAGTAAGCTGATGATCGATTTAAACTACGACCTGCGGGCCTATCAGAACGTGCTCCTCATGACCCGCACCTTCCAGTTCGCCACCAATCCGAATCCCTCCGCTATCGAGGGTGGCGATGATTTCCATGGCCGGAAAATCGAACGCCTTTCCTCCGAGCAGATCTGGGATTCGCTGATCACTCTGGCTGGCGGCGATCCAGATCAACAGCCGCGGCGAACCTTAGATAACCGCATTTTTGTGGGCAATCAGCCGGTGCTCGTCGGTAAAAAAACCATGAATCAGCTATCGAAGGAAGTGCTCGCGCTGAACTCGACAACCGAAGTTAGAGCTTATTTTAAAACGCTCATGGAAGAAATCCACAAAGCAGGCGGCGCCAAAGAAGAAGGGGCATCCATGATGATGAGCCAAGCTCGAAGCTATAATAATGACGCTAAGGTCCGCGCCTCGGAACTGCCATCACCGCCGCCTCGCGATCACTTTCTTTACCTGTTCGGCTCTTCCGATCGCGAGGTCGTGGATGCCTCAAGTCGCGAGCCAAACGTGGGCCAAGTGCTTTCGCTGATGAATGGCTTCGTGCAACGCGAACTTGTGAATAAGCCGGATGCCCATCTCTATCAAAGCCTTAAGGGTACGACCTCGGACAAGGAAAAGATCCGCCGACTCTACATCGCGATTTTGAGTCGGCCTCCGACGGATCAGGAAATGTTATGGATGCTCGATGAAGTCAAAAACCAAGGTGACGAAGGATATAAGAACATCGTTTCCGCGCTCGTCATGTCTTCCGAATTTCTATTCCTTCAATAAAAATCTAAAACTCATGAGCTCAATCTATCATGTGGATGAATTGACCCGCCGGCAGTTCATGACGAATGCCGCCCGCGCTTATCTGGGTGTCCACCTATTTCCGATGTTAGGCGGAACCCTCGCCAGCGCCGCACCCGGCAATGTGGCATCCGGCGCAAAGGCGAAACAGGTGATCTATCTTTTTATGTCCGGCGGCATGAGCCACGTAGATACTTTCGATCCGAAGCCGAAGAAAAAGGAGGTGATGGGGCAAACGCAAACGATCAACACGAAGGTCGATGGTTTTCAACTCGGCCACTATCTGAAAAACACGGCCGGAGTGGCAGATAAGATGTGCGTCATCAATTCGATGAATTCGACCCAAGGCGCACACGAACAAGGTGCCTACATCATGCACACCAGCTACCCCATGCGCGGCACGATTAAGCATCCCTCGCTTGGCTCTTGGGTCGTCAAGTTAGGCGGTCGCATCCACCCGGAACTGCCAGGCTTCGTCGCCGTCAACAGCCCACCGGACCATGCGGGTGGCGGATTTTTCGGGGCCAAATATGCTGCGGCTTTGATTGGCAGCCCGGACGAAGGGCTTCAAGATTCCCATCGTGCGGATGGCGTTTCACCAGAAGATTTTGACCGACGCCTAACACTGGCTGACAAGTTGAACCGCGAGTTCCACGGACGCTATCCGAATGCGGATGTGCAGGCCTATGAAGAACTCTATCGCGAGGCCATTTCACTGATGAACTCGAAGGACCTGAAAGCTTTCGATCTCAGTCAGGAGCCAGAAGCCACCCGCAAGTTATACGGCAGTGGGCGCTTTGCCCAAGGCTGTCTTCTCGCGCGCCGTCTGGTCGAAAACGGCGTGCGTTTTATCGAAGTCCAGTTAGGTGGATGGGACACACATTATGACAATTTCGCAGGGGTCGCCGGGCGCTGTCTTGAGTTTGACCAAGCCTACGCCGCGCTCATCACCGACCTCGAGAAAGCGGGAAAACTTCAGGATACCCTTGTCGTCGTCGCCACGGAATTTGGCCGCACTCCAGAGCTGAATGTGGATCATAAAAACGGCCGGGATCACCACCCGACGGCGTTTTCCTGCGTGCTCGCTGGCGGCGGCATCAAGGGCGGCGTGAAGCATGGGCTAACCGATGCTTCGGGAGATAAAGTGAAGGAAGGCGTCGTGAGTGTGCAGGATTTCAACGCCACTATCGCTTACGCACTTGGGCTTCCCTATGACACAGTCCTCATGTCGCCGAGCAAGCGCCCCTTCAAAATTGCAGATAAAGGAGTGCCGATCACCACGCTTTTCGGGTAGGGGTCTTCCATTAGGGAGAGGAACTCGAAGAAAGAAATAATTGACCAGGGATTTCACGGATGATCACGGATAAGAAAGTTTGAATTGAAGTGTTTGGAGCCATTTCTCCCGGTTTTGTCCTCCAAATGATCCAATCCGCCCCTAATT
>JAYVNE010000048.1:0-6650 GCA_043758615.1 Akkermansiaceae bacterium | reverse complement strand
GTCGCAGACGGAGTGGTTGAGAGTGGCGAGATCATGCGGATTCATGGGGTGAAGAATCTAAACCCCCATTCCCGATATGACAAGTGGGAAATTGATTTTATCTTACAATTTTCTCTCGGTCGCTGACCAAGCTTTGAGAAGCTTGGTCATGTTGAGGATTCAGCGTCAGAACCAGTTCTTCCCGAAAGTCACTCAAACTTTGATCTCTACTCCAAAATCTTTGGATGAAGGGCTATAGCGTTTCACTCTGCAGCATCAGCAACGGTCGAGAGCTTTTCAAGGATAGCTGTTTGCTGATCAAGCCAGAACACGATTGCCTTCACTATTTCTTCAAACGTGGTCTCGTTTTTGTTGTAGCGCAGTTCAGCATCAGACCACTCAAATACCGCAACTTTTGCCCACGACCCGATTTGCTCTCGGCTGCATCTGTCAGAGTGGAAGGCGTTTTGTATAAACTCCCTTACAAAATGTGGTAGAGGCGGCTCGAGTTTACCGGTTCGGACTGCTTGTGGAACGAATTGTCTGAGTGCTGCAAAGGCAGAATCCCAATTTTCGTGATAATTTTCAATTTTTGTTTGTTTGTTTTTCATACAAAGACTACTTATATATTTTTCGCACATTTCTTGAAATGTCTTGCATAGCGGCTGTTAGTGCAGCCAGTTTAGCGTCAACCTCAAAAAACATAATCCCATGAAACATCCTATTTCAATAACCACTTCCGCGATAAACGTTATAGACCGAAGATTTTTGTGCGTTCTTGCCACCCTGTCACTTGTGTTCGCAAATGCAGTTGCCGCCCCCAAGCCCGAGGAGGTCAAACAAGAAGCACTGCCAGCTATTTGGCAGAAAGTATCCGCACAAGAGCGGCTCACCGCCATACGCATTGCGGAACTGGATGCGCTGCGATTGCTTGCTGAGCGTGTTTATGGTGTGCAATTGAATGATGAAAGCACTGTTCGCGATTTGGCCAAGGCTGACGACAAAGTGAAGACATCTGTCCAGCAAGTTCTCATGGGAGTCACGACGAAGGAAGGCCCCACCTACTATGAGGATGGAAGATTGGAAGTAGTGCGTGCAGTAAAACTCAGCAAGCTCATCGAGGTTGTGAGGGAAACATTCAAGTCAAAGCAAGGCCAGGACGTCAAGATTTCCCATGAATTGGAAATACGCAGTGAAACAGAAGTGATTGATGCGTTGGGTAACGCAGCTCTGCCGGGGTCTGACGGCCACAAGAAAATTCTCGCAAAACGCGCGGCTGAACTGGATGCCTACCGCAAGCTCGCAGAGCGAACTTTGGGAGTGCAGGTTACGAGCAACACAACCATCAAGAATTTTGCCGTAGCCTCTGATGAGATAAGGGCCGCGCTTGCAGGATTTCTAAAAAGCGCAGAGGTGACGCGCATTAAGTATTTGCCCGATCAAAGCAGCGAAGTCACGATGAAACTCGCACTTGGCCCACTTGTGAAGATAGTAAAAAAACAGGTGGAGGCCAGCGGCAAATCCACAGAACTCAATTCGCAATCGTTTCAAAAGACCTTGGAAGAAGTTGGCCGTGGCGCACCCGCCGCTGCCCCTGCTGCTGCGGGTGGCGAATCTGCTGCTCCCGCTGTGATTACAACCATAGAAGTGCAGGCTGTGATTGATGTCGCCATCAAGGGGGAATGAATGCTGAATCAATTTCAACGAAGCAAAAAATATCAGCCATGAAAACTCATTTTCCCGCCATTATTCTTGTTCTTGGCAGCGTCCTGACTGCATGTGAAGGAACAAAACCGAAAAACTCTGCCGCTATAGCGGACGAGAAGAAAACCGCCGCAGGAGTTCACTCCACCGCTAAGAAACCTGCAAGCGCAAGCCCTGCGGTCACGCCCGCCGAAACACGCACTGTAAAATCTACTGAGCGGACAATCAAGACGACCACCGTGGTTGCTGGTGATGACGAAATCAAAGCGAGTAAAAATTAACTCTGCTGAACAGACAGCGTCATCACTAATTAAACGTTTCCAGCCATGAATATTGCTACTTTTATCGGCGCAACATTCATCATCATTGCCTGCACCACTTACGGTGCGGAGAGCGATTCACAGCCACCGAAAGCTATTGCGTCAATCGAGCAAGGTGTCATATCGGTCGTGAAAGAAATGGCTGCAAAGGGAGTTCAGGCGCAAACGAATGTCGGTGTTGGCGATTTCTTGGATGGAGCCACTGAAAAGCCATCTCAATTCTCTGCGTTGCTCAAGGGTGAATTTGAAAAGGCATTGAGTGCGCAGCCGCAAGTCAAAGTCATCACACGGGACAGACTTGGCGAACTCGAATTAGAAGGACGCTTTCAATCAGACCGTTCCTTGGTCAATGGCAATACCACCAAGGTTCAAGTGCAAGGAATTGATGTGCTGGTGAGAGGGCGGGTTTTTAGAACTGGAGACAAGGTGACGATCCAAGCAGAACTGGTTCACTTGAGCGGCGGAGAGCTTGTCCGTGCTTCCGTTGATCTCCCCTCCACATTCTTCGCAGGGAGAAACGGCGGGGCAGTTGGTGGCAACGCTTTGCCAACTGTTGCGGTCTTGTATTTCCAGAACAACTCTACTAAGAACGATGAGCTTGAAGGATTTGCCAAAGGGATGCTTCCTATGGTTGTTGAAAGCCTGCAAAAGACCAAGCGTTACAATGTCGTAGAACGGGAGCGGCTGGATGGAGTGTTGGCCGAACTTAAACTTGCCAAAGACGGAGTGGTGGATGCCGACTCTGCCGCTAAAATCGGCAAGATGCTGGGAGCCTCACACCTCATCTTTGGGAGCACTTTGCAAGCTTTTGGCAAGTATCGGATTGATGCCCGGATGATCGAAGTGGAAACCGGTGGCGTTATAAAAACAGCTTCCGCCACGGGATCAGCAGACCAGATGTTTGATATGGCAGAGAAAGTTTCGGCCAGTTTGACAGCACCGTAAAAATCAAATCTCGAATACCTTTAAATCATGTCTGATTCTGCCTTCCCCCTGATTTACGAAATCGCTGGACATCGGCGATGCTACCTCGTCGAACCCGGCACGGAACTCGCCGTGGGCAGCGGAGCCGATTGCCAGATCAAGCTGGAGTGGGAAGGTGTGAGTGAACTGGAAGCGACTCTTAAAGTTGTGGACCATTCATCGGTGAATATTGCAGTGCCGGGGCAGGCTGATGTCGCGGCCCCTTTGCCTTTGACGCTTGCTGTTGGTGGGCATGAACTGTCTTTTTCTCGGCCACAAGACATGGCGGGCTGGACAGAACCAGCCGCAGATAATGAATGCACTCTGAACATAGGCAAGGGCGGTGGGCAGAGTATTACATGCAAGATGCAATCGAGCCGCCCACTCTTAATCGGCACAGACAGCAGGTGCGATGTGGTCTTGGATTCAATAGAATGTCCCGGCGTTGTCCTGGCACTTTGGGCGCAGGGTGCAGGCAGTATTTGGGTGCAGATATTGGACAATTCTGCGCCTGTTGATTGGGAAGCGCGGGGGGAAGCACTTGAAGGTGCGACTAGCCTGCCTATGGCCGCGAGCGTTGCTGGAAAAATAGTAAGCATAAAGGCCACTCCAGACGCCAAGAACAACCCGGCTAAAGCGCAAGACACTCAGGCGCAGCGCCCCCATCCCGAGATGGCCGCGACAAAGACTGAAGGTGGAAGGAAACCATTGTGGCCCTTGGCAGTTGCCGCAGGTTTCGCTGCGATGCTATTGACGGCTGGTGCCATTCATTTCCTGAATTCTAAAAAGGCGAAGCTCGCCTCTCCACTCGCTGAGACACAGGCTGTCGCGACTTCGACAGCACCAAGCCGCACTAATACTGAAATACAAAAAAGTCCGGCACAAACCGCAGAATCGATCCCGATGCCGATAACGCCTGCACTTCCTGCACCAGCACGGACACCTGAAAGCTCAGCTAACGTCCCGGCAACTCCTCCTGTGCTGCAACCTCCGGCCCAAGCAGCCAAAGTGCCCACGACCGTTGCCGTGCTTGAATTTGAAAATATCGGTGGTGGAGAAGAGGCCGAACCTCTCCGCAAAGGATTGCGGGCAATGATGGTAACGGATTTGTCAGGTGTTTCGATGCTAAAGATTGTCGAACGAGCAAGGCTTGATGACCTGATGAAAGAGCTTGCGCTCAGTGAGGGAAAATTTATCGACCAAGCGACAGCTCAGAAATTAGGCAAGGGCCTAGCGGCGCAGGCGGTTCTTACTGGTTCCTACACGGTATTTGGAAATGAATTAAGGTTGGATGTGAAATTAGTCCGCGTGGAGACTGGGGAAATCATATTCGCGGAAAAAACAAGTGGTCCAAAAGATACGTTTTTCAGTATTGAACAGGAGTTGGCAAAAAAATTGGTGGCGGGGCTCAATATTGAGTTGGGAGATTCGCAAAGAGTTGCGCTTTCAACTCCGCAAACCAAAAGCTTTGCGGCATTTAATTTCTACAGCAAAGGCTTGCTTGCTTCATCAACAGGAGATTTGCAGCGAGCAGAGATAGCAATGCGCCAGGCTTTGAGTGAAGACCGGAATTTCAAGCTTGCAGATCAAGCGCTTGAAGAACTCAAGAAACGTGCAGCGGCCAATATTGAGCAGATCAGCTCAACTCAAATGACACGACAGAAAGAGACGCTTTCACTCGCCGATCAACTGCTTGAGCAAATGGCAGCGCACGCAGCAGCAAATCGGCAAATCGCCAGCGGAAAGCATTACGATTCTAAGTATTTCAAGTCGCTGATCGTGCTTGCAACACACGCAGAGCTGAATGGACAACCAAATGTCGCCAATGAAATTTTCCAAGGGTTTGTGAATGACCTTCTTCTTCATACACAACCCGGTGAATTTTTTAAGCTGCAAAAAGCAATCGGCGGCTTGTTGAATGAAGACCGTCAAGTTTTCCTCAAAACAGCTTTCGCACCAAACCCAAATGCTAGTAATCCAACAATAGGCATCCACACAGACAGTATGTTTCCCTTGCTTCGGCTTCATGAGCCAAAACTTTTCGGTCAAGGTTTCTGGGCAACATTCGCGATTGATGGCGGGGTGTCATTCGACCTCACGAAGCTCTTAGAAGAGGGAGGTTTCTCCAACATCCGGCAGTCAATTGAAAGGAGACTGCGACTTTATGAGTTTGCAAGTTTACATCCAGAGCATGTCAAACTGGCTCGCTACAATGTGCTTAATAAGGGTTTTTTTGAGGGAAATGAGTATCATGAGTTTGAAGAGATCGCTAAAAGTCTAGAATCAAAACTTGGCGAAGACGAATTTAGATACTTCACCAGATTATTGAGTTACGGAGGCTCTTCTGATGCAGAAGCTGTGATACGTGCATGGAATAATGACCCGCAACTGAGAGATGCAAATTTTCTAAAAGCACTAGTGGCCCACGTTCGCAGAGAGGTTGACCAGTATGAACTTTACATCAAGCACTACCGAGGTAAGGGCGATGAGCAGGAAGCTAGAAAGGGCGAACGGCTTTTGAAAAGCAGGTCCGAAGTATTGCTTGGGTTGTTGCGATGTGTTGATAATGTAGATGCGAAACCTTTAGAAACGGCACAACCAAGCAGGAATGGCACCGCAAAAACAACCCGACATTGGGAACTGAAATCAGGACGAGAATTTGAAGGGCGTTTTGAAATGAGTGACGGAAAGCGGCTGGTGGTTGCTGTGAAGGGTGGTGAGAAAGAGTTGTTTGCGGCTGGGGAACTAAATCAGGAAGATCTGGATTTTGTAAAGCAGTGTGCTGAAGCTGCCGGAACGTGGAATAACGAGTATCACGTTTGGGATGAAGAATTTGCCCAGGATCGTAAATACAATCGCTTTTCGATTGGTAAAATTATGAGTGTCAAGGGACTAGATGAAGGCGATTCGGGCGACTCAAAGAAGAGACATATCGTGCCACAAGTCATGGTCCGAAGGCCTGGCAAATGGTCGGAAAATGTTTCGTCCGGCATTTCCCTCAAAGACCTGAGCAAGGATGATTTGAAATATATTGACGACTGGAGACGACGATCTAACTCGCAGTGAAGCCACTCAAGGCGAAGATGAAGTAACAGAAAAGATGAATGTTTGCAAAGTAGAGCTGACCTTACCATGATGATCCGAAACGTGAAATTTTTGTATTGGACGAAGTGCCTTGTTGTGGGGGCTGGGTGTTTTCTTTGCAATACAATAGCCTCACAAGCAGAAAGCGTGGAAGCGGAGGGCAAGGCTGCGGGATCAACTTCCTCAGCCCGCGCAGAAGCATTAGCAGATGCTTTACGCGAAGCGGTTCGCACCGGTGCTGGTGTGGAGTTGGTTTCTCAAAGCCAGACAACTGATTTTGCACTAGACTTCGACAGGGTTTTTGCAAAGGCTTGTGGCTATGTCCGTAGCTACAAAGTTTTGAGTTCACTATTAGGAACCGATGGCATATATCGCGTCAAAATCCGTGCTGAGGTTGCCCGAGGTAATCCAGAGATGGAAGATCGGCTAGCACTCCAGCAACTAGCCAGGTTGAAGCAAATGCCGCGAGTTGCCGTGCGGATAGAAGAAAACATCAAGGGAGCCACCAGCAGGGGAATGGCATCGGATTGGATACAGAACACCGCGCGGGAAATTGGATTGCAGGTAGTTGATCTCGGAAAATCTCAGGGAGTGGACAAT
>JAYVNE010000047.1:0-6713 GCA_043758615.1 Akkermansiaceae bacterium | reverse complement strand
TGCCATCAGAAATTTCAGATCGCATCGAGGAATCCGGCCCTTCATGCGCCTTCTCATGCATCACATTGCCTTCTGCCGTGAAGCGATTCTCCGCCCACGCTTGTTCAAGATGAACAAGCGCGGCACGCCGCTCGCAATAGAGTAAATGATTCAGCGCAGAAATCGGCAGCAAGTCTCTCTTTGATGGCAGAACTGTTGGTTCGTTGAGCATTCAAGGGCTGGTTTCATTCCTGACGCAGAGCAATTCCTGAGTTTGCGCCTTGATGGCGCAAGTGCAGCCTGATACCCGCTGGCAGTGGCTCAGTTTCCCATTTATTGGCTGCTTTATAGTCGGCAAATGATTCCGGGAATTCTTTGCCAGCACCTTTGGCCGCATCGCTCAGGCCGATAGTGATGCCTTCAAAGAGTTGGTGAGCATGTGCACAGCCGAGTCGGCTCTCACGGCGGTTCTGCGCAGCGTTGTTTTCATGCTGGGTTCCGACATGCTCGAAGTCGTAGAGACCGCGCACGATCATCTCGCCGCGTGCGGCGGAGCGGTCGTTCTCGAACATGTGCAGGACGGCTTCAAACAACAGAGCGAGGTCGGCATTGGTGAAGCCTGTCTTCTCGGCGAAGGCGGGCGAGACGTAGCCCTTGGCGGCATAGAGCGCGTAGGGGACGATGTGTTTGTTGCCCATGGTGCGCTCCTTCGCCTGATCCTCTTCCTTGGTGACAGCACAACGAGTGATGCTGATTTCGAGCGGGGTGATCGGATGAAACGATTGAGCGAAGGTGAACTGCACCGGCCCACGCACCTGACCATAGGCGGAACCTTGCATGATGTCCTTCCCTGTGGAGAGAACACCGCCAAAGGTGCGCACGTCATAGAACTCGCGGCAAAGCCAGTTCTTAGTCCGCTCAGGATGTGAATCACCACGCAAGTAGCCCACTTCGCCCGGTTTCTTTTCCAACTTGGCGGCGGCGATGGCTTTCTTTTGCTCGATCTCAATCACGGCACCCTGCTTGATGAGAATGTTGAAGCCGTTGGATGCAGTCCGGGCCTCGTCTGTGTCACCCGCCCGCTCTGGCGCGAACTCCTCGACGAAGTTTCTCACCTTTCGCTTGGTGCAGACATCGGTGATGATGCCGCGATTGGTGTTGGGGTCGAGGCGCGGCATGTTGCCTGCGTCTGGGTCGCCGTTGGGATTGCCGTTGGTGACTTCAAACAGAAGGAGGAAGTCGTGACGATTGGTGAGGATGTCGTTGTTCATAGAGGTGGAGTGATGGGTGATGGTTAGGATTGAGTTTCTTCGGTGAGCGGAGCGGTAGAATTGGCTTTTTCAGAGGCAGCCTTGGCGGCCTTGCGTTCAGCACCCAGGCGAGCCTGCTCGGCTTCATGGGCGGCTTGTTGGTAATAGCCCAACGCAAAGCGGCCTTGTTGGACGAGAGTGAACACACGCGGAAACTGAGGGCAATCGCTGTGCTTCCCCGCCGTGAAGTGGCGGCAAATATCCATGATCTTCCGTTGGTGGGCCGATGCGATATGGTTTTCGTCTTTCTGTCTCAATTTCTTGAGGTGGTGCATGTGCAGCCGCCACATCAGCGAGAAGACTCCGTTGGGGTTGGATGAGGCCGAGCCGAAATAGCGCTCGGCCAGCGTGGTGTTGATCTCCGACTTTCCACCTCCTTTGGGGCGATGTGCGTCACGCTGGAGATTGTCAAAGACAGAGAGCAGGCGTCCGCAATTGTAGGCGGGGTCTGTGGTTTCAGCGAGTTGTGGGGCGAGTTCCATGGTGGGTTCGTTGCGGGTTCGGTGGTGGCGGTTGATGATAAGTTTCAGCAAGGCAAAGCGGCTCTCGTCCTCGATGACCTTGTATTTGCGCTCACCCTCCTTTGGTGTGCTAACGATCTTAGAATGCAGTAGATCGAGCAGCGGCTTGAGCAAGGCGATGGGTGGCGCGGTGCCTTCAAGTGCGGCTCGGTAAAGCTGGGCCGGAGTCTCGGCTTTTATATCTTTGGCCTCGCGCACGGTCGCACAAGCGAGCCAGTAAATGGAGAGCGGGTTGTATTCCTTGATCTCATCCTTGGGCTTCTTTTTGCCCGCCTTTGGGTCCGGGCGTGGTGGCACGGCGAGATCAAGATCAGCAAACCACTGGTGTAGATGGCCGATGGCGCTTTCCAGCGGCTCCTGCACCCAATACTTCACAACAATGCGACCTGAATTGCCGGTGAGAGTGACTGCATAGAACTCATCCTTCTTGGCCATCTCTCGCTCCATTCCAGCCCAGGGGGAAACGAGAAACTTCCGCACGGCATCCGGCTGGGGCTGATTGAGGAAGCGAGCGAAGAGGCTGGATGCCTGAACGGTTTCTCTGGCCCAGAAAACAATGCACGCCGCGCCCACTCTGAGATGGTGATCAGGATGGTCTAACATCCAGTTAAGCGCTGTGGCGTAAGCGCGTGCAGCCTCGTCCGAAGTCGGTGCATTCAGGCTTTGCTCCATGCCGTAGGAGGTGAAAGCCGGTTTATCGAACGACACAATGGGAGCGCCGAAGCTGCCAGTGCCCGGCACACCCGATACGAGCGGCCGGTGCGTCAAAGCCAATGGCACGTTTTCAGCAGCCGTGACAAGGCAAACCCCGTTGGCGCTGCGTTCACGCAAGCTGCTTAGCTCCAGTGCATGCGCTGTTCGCCACCAGGATTTCAAGTCTTCGTGCTCGATTAGCAGTTCGGCTCCGACGCGAATGGTGAAGCTGTCAGTGCTTAGTTTGATCTCCGTGCCTCCCGCAGCGGTGAGCCACCATGCTTTTTTCTCCTTGTCCTTCGGCGTTATGGAAAGGCCCCAGCGCAGGAACGCCGGTGGTTGCTTCCGTGATCGCGTAAGTTTCCAACAGCGCAGCATGGCGAGCCGTTGCGGAGACTTCGTTTCACGCATGGCGCGGCGAATTTGCTGCCAGAAGTTGGCGCGCTTGGCGGCGTTGTTCTCGTCCTTGGTTTTTCTCTCAGACTCACTCGTCTCTTCGTCAGGGTCTGAGGCAAGACCAAAGACAGCGGTTAGTCCGTCGGCCAAGAACTCGGCGACACCAGCACCGTTCTTCGCGCGAGTCGTTTGTGGGCAAGGATACTCCTTGCCACGCTTACCATCACCCGTCTGCGCAGGCCCAGCGCCAAGCAGATTGCCCTTCTCATCGAGTTCGATGATCCAACGCACTGGCTTTTCGGCGAAGGCGAGGTCTTTGAGCAGGTCGCGCCGATGGGCGAAATCATGGAGTGCTTTGAGCAGCATGGTTCAGGCTCCTTCGGGGTTGGGGGTGGGAATGCGGACCCGCTTGGGATGGCAGTCCATCACAGAATCGCGGATGACGGCGCGGAAGAAACTGGGCTGCGGTGTGGCGAGCTGGCCGCGAGTGTGGCGCAGCGGGTTCGCTGTGTAGGCTTTGCGGCGCTTGGTGGCTTCGCCTTTGGCAAGACCGTTGAGCGTTTGCTCAAAGGCAGCGGTGGCTTCGATACTCTCGTCCGCCTTTAACCATTGGAAGCCGGTTGCGCGAGAAGCGGGAGCGAAGACATCGTAGAGCATGAGGCCGAGGTCTTCGTGCCATGGGAATGTTTCCTCTCCTTTCGCTGCCAATTCCGCACGGCGGCGCACCAGCGCCGCTTGCGGATCGTCCTCCCATTCGTAGTCGGCGGCGAACTCCCTCATGCCAAGGCCGGGGCGGTGGTGGCATTTGCCAGACTTCGCACGACGGCGGAATTCATCGGTGTATTTGCCGAGGTTGTCGCGTGGGGGTTGGGCCAGTGACGAGAGCCTCACCTCGGCGGTGATAAGGTATTCCACGCCGGAGAGTGCCAGCATGTTCCGCTGGGTGCCGTCGTCCGCACCACCGCCAGCGGCGATGGTCTTGGTTTTCTCCGGGGCGCGCATCCAAGTGCTGGCATCGCTCAGGCTGATGACCTTGGTTACTTCATTCCGCCGGATGCTGATCCACTGGCCGCGACGAACGACGCGGATGGAGTCGATCCAAAAGAGCATCTGCGGCTCCCAGAAGACGGCCTCTAGCACGCCACGGGCGGCGGATGGCGTGATGAGCGGATATGAGACACGCTCGACTTTCATCTCGGGACGAGTGAAACAGGCGAAGTCTCCCCAGACGCGGAGTGTGACGAGGTTGGCGGACATGATGATTGGAAGCGTGAGTATGGTGGATTGATCCTCAGACGATCATGTCCTGGATGGGAAGGTTGCCGGGCATGACGAGGCCAAGCTGAGGGTGATAGCAGGAAGAATCAAGCACATGGACGTTGAGATTGGGCAGGAGTGGTTTGATGAGTTGCAGGCTAAGCAGCTCGTCGAAGTTGCGCTGGCGCACGTTGACCATGTAGCGCTGGAGGCGGCGCATGTCGTCACGAGTAAAGCGGGATTCGCCACTTGGCGCTTGGCGTTCGCGAATGGCCTGAACGATGCGCTTGCCTGCGCCGAAGGGCGCGATCACGGGCTGGCCTTCGTTGTCGATGACCTTGGCCTTCTCGCCAACCGTGCGGAACTTCAAGTCGCGGCGATCTTCCTGGATGGTGCTACCGTCGATTTCGCGGTCGGAGGTGATGACGCTGTAGAGACTGTGGAAGTAGGTGGTGAAGATCGAAGGATCGGTGGCAAGTGCTTCTTGTGCTGCCTCAAGATCATGGAAGCGAGCGACTGCGACGGACGCCTGCTCCGTGGCAGCTCGATACACGCCGCCTGGAATCTTGTGCTCCACCGGTCGGAAGACATGCACTGCGCCACGCGCAGCACGGCCCTCGCGATTGCAACGCCCGGCAGTTTGCACAATGGAATCCAGCGGACCAAGCGCACGCCAGACGATGGGGAAGTCCACATCCACACCAGCCTCGATGAGCTGCGTGGACACAACGCGGCACGGATGTCCGTTGCGCAAAAGCCAGCGCATGAGACGGATGACGCGCAGGCGATGCGCGGCGCACATGGCGGAGGACAGATGGAACGAGGTCTTGTGCTGAGATTCTGGCAGGACACTGCGCAGACGATCCCACAAGGTGGCAGCGTGGGCGGTGAGGTTCACCACACAGAGAGACTGGGAATGCCCGGTCTCTGCCATTTGAGCAGCGAGATCAGGCCAGGCGAGCACAGCTTCCTTTGGCGGGAGGTGGTATTCCACACGGCGCAAATCACGGAAGAGCTGCGCGGGATCGTCAATGATTGGCCGCAGTTCTCCAGAAGTGAATCCATCTGGAAGAGAAGATGATTTCAGAAACGCGGGCTGCGTGGCCGAGCTGAAGACGAACGATACGCCATACTGCCGGACTAACTCGCGAAACACACTGAAGACTGGCGCGAGCAAGTGCGAGGGCATGGTCTGCACTTCATCGAAGATGACCACTGAATTTGCGATGCGATGGAGCTTCCGACATCGCGAAGGCTGCGCGGAGAGCAGGGACTCGATGAACTGAACCGACGTGGTGACAACCACAGGCGAGTCCCAGTTCTCCGCAGCAAGCTCAAGCGCGTCCCTTTCCTCGTCGTTGGCATCTATGCGAGGCTTCACAGCGGAATGATTCTCCAGCACGACTTCGCGCCCGAGCACACGGCTATACTCGGCGGCATTCTGCTCGATGATCGAGAGGTAGGGAATGACAACGATCACTCTGCGCAGTCCATGTTGCCGGGCATGAGCTAGTGCGAAGGCCATTGCGCTGAGAGTCTTGCCACCGCCGGTCGGAACGATCAGAGAAAAGAACCCTTGAGGTGATGCCGCTTTCTTGACACAGGAATAGAAAACGTCATTGCGGCGTGTTTTCAGTGGACTGTCAGGCGCAGCGGCAGCCTTGCGGGCACGTTCTTCCTCGACTCGTGCGAGCAAAGCGTCGGCAGCGAGCAGCATGTCCGATGGGGGAGTGTGCGGCCAAAAAGCAGAATCGAGGCGATCAGCATCAACAAGACAGGAAAAGAGCATCCGCACGGCGAAGTCGGTGCGCAAGCTTTGCTCCTCTTGAGTGGCGGCGCTGACGATAAAGTCGGGTTCCGCGCGAGGTTCCAGCGGTGGGCACTCAGCAAGATAACGCTGGATCGCGGTGTCGAGTGCGACAGGCAGCCCAAGAACCGACTTGCCCGGAATGGCCTGCAAGTCTGCGATGTCATGCAAACCAGTGTGATGACCGGCGACGACGAACGCCTGGAGAAGCTGATTATGCTGGATAGCCCAAACCGCGCCATAAGCCGCGTGCTGGGTCTCGGGACTGGATGAGCGAAGCCCGTTCAGGTAGTCCTGGAACTCAGCCCGGTATTTGCCAAGATCGTGCAGCCAGCCTGCAAGCGCCGCCTCTTTGTAAAGGCCAACATGTTGGCCGAATGCCGCAGCAATGCGCGCGACATTGGCGAGATGAACGGCCAAGGGCTGAGCGGGGCGTGCGAAGTATGAGTTCATTTTCGCATCTATGGTTGAAACTCCCGCGAATACTTCCCCAGATCATGCCACTGCCCTGCGAGGCGGCCCCAGTCCCCCGCACCGAAGGCGCTGGCGAATGTTCCCGCGAGATCGGCGACTTCGTGCAGATGCTGATCGAGCGGCTCCCACTCGGATTGAGGGGCGGGCGTGCCATCCGGGCGGGTCTTACTGTGGGCGTAGAAAGACATCTGAATAGGTTCACAAGAATTGCGATGGATTGCAATATTTTTGTGTATCCAATCGTTGTTCGCGTTCTCAAGTGAACAAGTTTTTTGG
>JAYVNE010000046.1:0-19533 GCA_043758615.1 Akkermansiaceae bacterium | reverse complement strand
GCCTCAAGCGCCCAGTGATGAAATGGGTCGTTGCGGAAAAGTAACGCGACGATCAGCCCTGTATCTGCGATTTCCTTCATGGCCTGCGCCTCATTTGGGCTCGGGTTTCCTGATTCGTGGCCGCCTTGCCGCCGCCTTCATAGATGCCCGCCAGATCAGATGAGACGAAGACAGAGCCAGTTTTTTGCCCTCCAGTGGCAAGATCCTCTTCGATGAGTGAGCGCACATACTTCGCCCGGTCCAAACCAAGGCGGGCAGCCCGTGCCTCGGCTTTTTCTAAAAGAGCGGGATCCAATCGAAGCGTGAGGACTTTTGTCATACAGAAGTGAATACACCTTGAGGCGGAGTTGTCAATTTCACAACCGGCGGAACTTCACGTCTCTCCTACGGCATAATTTCCACATCCACTTCCGCCCCAAGTGGAATACCTAACGGTTTATCCAACTCAATCCATACCTCGATGACTTGGATATCCATCCGCTCGGTGGCTTCGCGGGAAAAAACGCTCTTTCTTCCCATGATCGGCTTGATCGAGCGCACCTTGCCAGAGATCCAATTTTTATCTCCATTCATTTTCACTTGGGCGACGATCCCGGCTTGAAGATCTTTGATAGAATTCTGATCGACTTCCGCTCTTACATCCACCTCCCCGGCAGGAGCGAACAGGACGATCGGTTCGTAAAGTGTGGGCGTCACCGCTTCGCCTTGTTAAAGAAAGATTTCAACGACTTTGCCATCCACTGGAGCTTTTAGAGTTTTCTGCGCCATCGCCACTTCTGCTGCCACTACTTCGGCACACGCGGATTTTACGGCTTCATCTAGCAGCAGCCGATCCTCGTCCCGCACTTGATGATTGGCTTTTCCCAATTCCGCCGACGCCTTCTTCACTCTCAATGTGGCAAATGCGGCCTGGAAAGTCGCCGCTTCCAAGGCGGCGATATCATCCGGGTGGGCACCTGCCAGCACCAATTTCCGGTTCGCCTCCGTCATCGAGAGTTTGGCTTGGGCTCCGGTAAGGGCACTCTGCTCCACCGCATCATCCAAGCGTGCGATCACCTCACCCGCCTTCACGCTATCTCCGATTTTTGCGTGGATTTGGGTAATGACTCCGTGGCTTTGAAATGACAATCGGCGCAATTTTTCACGAGGTTCCAGATAACCCACGGCATGAATGGCTTCTTTAGCTTTATCCTTACCGTCCGTCCCTGCTGCGGATGGCTTGCAGGCTCCGAGCGGGCCTGCCGCAGTGGTAAAGACTATGATCCACGCGATTCGGTTTTGATTCATAAAATCTCTTTCACGGTTCCGCTCTCCATTTCAAATCTCCGGCTGAATCTCGGCAACAGCCGCATATCATGCGAAACCACCAGCAATCCCGCGCCTTCTTCCTTGGCATGATGCGTCAGCAAATCCACCACCACTTGCCCGATCTCCCAGCCCAGCGCGGCAGTCGGGCGTGTTGAAATACGAAACCGATCTTCTCACGGCGCAGGCGGTTCAGCTCTCCCAGGCTTGGATTCGTGACGGGTTCACCCGCGATTTCCAAACTGCCAGCACTGGGCGTGAGCAGGCAACCTGCGATGCACAGCAAGGTGGTTTTTCCTGATCCGCTCGGGCCAGTCAGGATCGCACAATCTCCGGCATGAATTTTCAAATCCACCCCCATCAACACCGGCACAGCCAAGTCCCCACGCCCGTAGGTGTGGTGAATGGACGAGCAATGGAGGGCGGAATTCATGATGCTAGCAAATTCCTTGAACTTAAAAACCGCGAATGGACGCCAATGGACACGAATAAGACTCTGAAAATCAACATTTTGAACAATTGCGATCCTTCATCTTGCGGGTGAATATGATTTTTCCCATAACTCATCTTTAATTCGCGTCTATTCGCGTTCATTCGCGGTTCCAAAAACTCTTCATCCCTTCTTCCATCTGCGTTTATCTGCGTCCATCTGTGGTTGAAAAATCTTAACCTGACGGCTTTGACCGAGATGCCCATTTCAACCACGTTCCCGGTCTCGAAGTCTTGAGACTTCTGGACAAATGAAACCATTCCCCCTGAAATCACTTGTCGAAATAGAGCCACAAAGTATCTTGTGACTATGAGTTTTGTAGAAGTGCTTGCTGAAATCCCCGCGCTCACCCGACAGCAGCGCCGGGAACTTTCCCTCCGTTTGATCGAGATGGATACCAGCCTGGCCGAGCTTGAGGACATGGCGGTGTGTGAGCATTCGGCAAGCCTTGGGTTTGCTCTGATGGACACCATGAAAGCGGAAAAATCGACGCCATGAAAGCTGGCGAGGTCTGGCTGGTGGATCTCGGGATGGCCGGAAAAATACGCCCTTGCCTGTTGCTCACTGGCTCGCCCGCCGATGACGAACTTGCCCTGGTCTCCATCATTCCCCACACCACCGCCCTGCGGGGCAATCGCTGGGGGGGTGAGCATCTCCAAACCCTTTCTTTGACGAGGCTCCAAGGCCGACAGGCTGGAAGCCTGTCCTCCAATCTTTCCGGTTGTTCGCGTTCATGATTTAAAGTAAGTTACATCAATGCAAATTACTCTGGAAATTCCCGATGAGCTTTCATCGGCACCTTTTGGCGATCCCTCCCGGATTGCCATGGAAGCCTTGGCGGCGAGGGCATACGAAGAAGGGGTACTCTCCGAAGAACAGGTGCGGCGTATGCTTGGTCTGGAATCTTGCTGGGACGCGAGGGAGGTGCTCTCCAAGCACGGCGTCTGGCCCGGCACCACGGTGGAGGATGTCTTGGGCGACATGGAAGTGCTCAAATCCATGCGGATTGCACGAGCGTGATCGTTATCAGCGACAATTCGGCACTGTCCGCGCTGGCCGAAGCCGACCTCCTCGGCCTTTTGCCACGACTGTTCGGCATTGTGATCATTCCAGAAGCGGTTCGAGGCGAGTGTGCCCACCCAAGGGCTCCGCAGCCTTTGCGGGACTGGATCCGTCAACCGCCCGACTGGCTCCAGATCGTACCGAATCCTGCTGAATTTTTGATGGAAACCCAGGGACTCGGGCCCGGCGAAGCCGCCGCCATCACACTGGCTTGTAAGAACAGGAAATCCTCGCGACTGATTCTTGATGAGAAGCGAGGCAGGCGAGTGGCGGAGGCACTCGGTCTGCCCAAAATCGGGGTGATTGGCATCATTGGCGAAGCAGCAGAGCTTGGATGGCTGGATTTTGAGGAAACCATCGAACGGATCCAACAAACCGGTTTCCACATGAGCGAGACAGTCATTGAAGCCGTCAGGCGAAATCTCCGCATTTGAAGGTGGCTGGGAAACCCTGCCTCTTGTCGCATGTCTTCTCATGATGCAAATACCGATGCCGGATCGATTCCCCGGAGTTTTCTCAAAATCCACCAACCCGCAAGCAGCGAGGCCAGCGCCTGAAAGGCCAGCAGCAGTGCCAATATCCCCGGCGACATCCGCAGCGGCACCGGTGAGGACTCCGCCACCAGTGATGCCCCATAAAACAGAATCCAGCCAAGCACCGCGCCCACCACCCACAGCAGCAGGGCTTGGAAAAACACCACTTTCCCCAGCAATCGCACCTCGAAGCCCAGCGCCAGCATCGTCGCGTAGTGCTGGCGGTGATCCTGCAACAAGGAAAACAAGGTCTGGCTGAAGACCTTGAATCGCTGGATGAGGCCGGATAAAGATAGTCAGAGTATCCCACCCACGTGAGGAGAGGTCCATTCAGTGCTGATCAATGGGAGCAACTCAACGTCCTTGGGGAATTCCATGATCTGGAGCCGCTTGTCTAAATTTTCCACCAAGCGACTGATCGAGGCGTTCAAACCCGGTCATACATGTCGAAAAAATTTGTATTTATCAACATGTTGTGTTGACGTGTCAACTTCATCGACATATCGTCTGAACGTGTCGAAAAAAAGTGAAAACGTGAACTTGTCGAAGCGTTGGCGACCCGATCAGGCGTTTGACGCGCTGCCCCTGTTGCCGCCGAAGGTGGATTTGGAGAGCAAGAAGATCCTGAAGCAGTGCATCGAGGCACGGGCGGCAGTGGCGGAATTGAAACAAGCCGCCGAGTTGATCCCCAATCAAAGTGTGCTAATCAACACCCTGCCCCTTCTGGAAGCGAGGGCGAGTTCCGAGATCGAAAACATCGTGACCACGGCGGACCAGTTGTTCCGCTTCCGCGAAAGCGAAGGCATGGCGGATGCCCCGACGAAGGAGGCTCTGCGCTACAGCCATGCCTTGTTGGAAGGATTCAGCACTCTCTCGCAACATCCGCTGAACACTCGCACGGCTGAAGAGGTGTGCAGCAAAATCAAAGGCACCACGATGACGGTACGAAAGGTGCCCGGCACGACGTTGGCCAATGATCGCACGGGGGAAGTCATCTATACGCCGCCCGCCGGGGAAGATCATTTGCGGGATCTCTTGGGAAATTGGGAAAAGTTCCTTCACGAAAGGCTGGAACTGGATCCGCTCATTCGCTTGGCCGCCGCGCACTATCAGTTCGAGGCCATCCATCCCTTCACCGATGGCAACGGCCGAACCGGACGGGTACTCAATAGTCTTTTCCTGATTCAGGAAAACTTATTGACCCTTCCCATTCTTTACCTGAGCCGCTATATCATTGGCCACAAGGCGAATTATTATCGGTTATTGCTGGAAGTTACGCGTGAAGCCGCCTGGGAGGATTGGGTAATTTTTATCCTCAAGGGCATCGAAGAGACCGCTCGCTGGACGACTTCTAAGATCGCGGCGATCCGGGAGCTTCAGGAGCAATGCATCCTTCATGTGCGGCGGGAGCTTCCCAAAATTTATAGCAGGGAGTTGGTGGATGCCGTGTTTGAATTTCCCTACTGCCGGATTGGAACTCTAACGAAATGCGGAATCGCCAAGCGTCAAACGGCATCCATCTATCTGAAAGAGTTGGTCGGAGTCGGGGTGTTAGAAGAAAAGAATGCGGGTAGAGAACTGCTTTTCATAAACACCCGGTTGATGCATCTGTTGACGGCGGATTTCAATCACACCACGCCTTATTCCGCATCAACGAGGCCATGAGCGGGGGATTGGCATCTAGCAAATTGATCCAGCTTGCCGCCGCGCCAGCTTTCGGGTCCGGGCAGCCGAAGATCACGCCCAGTCCTCAATTTCGAGATCTGGCACGCGTTTGAACTCGCGGGTGTTGTGAGTGACTAGCTTGGCTCCAAGGGCAAGGGCGTGTGCTCCAATGAGCATATCGAGCGGGCCAATGGTCTTGCCAACTGCTTCTAATGAAGCGCGAACCCGACCATAGTGGTGGACGCAATTCACAGGATCAAAAGCGAAGCTTTCGAAAGGCAGCAAGACTTGTTGGAGCGCAGGGCGTTTCTCCTCGAAACGACCGCTTGCTCGCAGTCCGTATTCGAGTTCAGCCATGCTAATAGCCGATAGTCCGATGCGCCCGCCCTCGCCTGTCGCTTTGCGGCAACACGCTTGTATGTTATTGGCCGCAGCGGCCGCAGTTTTTTCACGGGCATTGCGCGGCCGGACAAGTGCCGTGCCACGAAGCAGGAGGATGAATGTGTCCGTATCGAGCATCCAGATCATGGGAGCCCCGCAGTGAAATCTCTAATTTGCGGTGTATTGCGATCCCGACGCTCCACAGCATCAAGAAACTCGCCGCCCAACTCCCGGCAACCCGCTTCAAAAGCGACCCAAGGATCGCCCTCACTGATGAGGATGCCACCCGGCACACGGGTGAGTTGCACCTCCTTGCCGGAAACCCGGAACTCCTTGGGCAGCCGTATCGCTTGGCTGCGACCACTGGCAAACACTTTCGCTTTAGTAATCATCAAATGGTATCTATCATCGGGAGATCACTCTGTCAACCGACTAGACAATCTCCCTGTATCCCAACAGCCCCTGCCTAGTTCTTCGATGATCTCAAGCACGACCCGGTAGGGAAAGGTCTCGCAAAGGGCACTGCGAAAGGATTTTCCGATGATCCTCAATCGTAGAGCCAACAAGCGCCGCCTTTGCGGAATCCACATACCCAGATAGACAGGTGATGAATCAATTCATGAAAATTCGGGGCATTTGGAGCGGCTGAGAAATCCGATGTTTGCCTTGGAGTCCCTACGTGGGTTGGTGGTGATTGACGAGATTCAGCTACGTCCCGAGCTATTTCCGGCGTTGCGGGTATTGGTGGATCGCGTCGATCTCGCGGCTCGGTTTTTGATCCTCGGCAGTGCGTCGAGGGACTTAATCCGTCAGGGCGCGGAGACCTTGGCGGGGCGGATCGGGTTTGTAGAAGTGCCTCCATTTGGCCTGCCTGAAACGCCGCAAATAGAGCGTTTGTGGATGCGGGGCGGATTTCCACTCTCGTTTCTGGCGGAAACGGATGCAGATAGTTGGCGGTGGCGGGGGAATTACACCAAAACATTTTTAGAGCGGGATATTCCTGCGCTGGGTATCCAAATCCCAGCGGCATCGCTCCGCCGCTTCTGGATGATGCTGGCTCACTATCACGGGCAGAATTTCAACGCTTCTGAAATCGGTAAGAGCCTCGGTGTGGCGGATACGACGGTGAAGCGATATTTGGATGTCCTTACTGGGACCTTCATGATCCGGCTGCTTTCTCCTTGGTTTGAAAATCTTGGAAAACGCCATGGCTTTGAGGTGAAATTTACCGACCATCCGAAGGTCACTGCCTCACAAAAACTCGCACTTGAAAGCCTGCGTCTGGATCGTCTCGATATTATTTGCCCCGGTGACGCCAGCTATCCGCTAACGGAAAAAATCCACGTCACCGGCTTAGCTAGGGTGGCGGATTTGTTCGCGCTTGGATGATCCGCAAAAGACCGCTTTTTCAAAACAGAATCCTCACGGATTCGGGCTTGCGAAGATGAAGCGCCCCACCACCTTCACGGCGATGGACTTTCTACATCACAGTCTTTATGCACCCGGCATGAATTTCCAGGCATGAGCGAATCGAATTGCCAACTCGTCGTTGATGTCCGCGCGGTCGAAAAAAGTTTCGGCGACGGGGCGGATCGCATTCACGTGCTCAAGCAGGTGGATCTGCAAGCGCGCACCGGCGAGATCATGATGCTTGTGGGACCGTCCGGTTGTGGAAAAACGACCTTGCTGAGTGCCATCGCCGGAACGATGCGCGTGGAGAGCGGAGAGATCGAAGTTTTTGGAAATCCGCTAGAGAAAATGTCGGGCAGTGCGCTCACCCGCTTCCGGGCAAAGCATATCGGTTTCATTTTCCAACAGTTCAATCTCATCCCCACGCTCACCGTCGCGGAAAACGTCGGCATTCCCCTACTCATCCAAGGTGTCTCTAGCAGCAAGGCGTTAAAGCGCTCACGCGAGATCTTGGATCGGGTCGGCCTCGGTGAGCGCTGGAAAGAACGACCTAACAAGCTCTCTGGTGGCCAACAGCAGCGGGTAGCGATCGCCCGCGCATTGGTGCACGAGCCGCCGTTAGTCATCTGCGATGAACCGACCGCCGCGCTCGATGCGCAGAATGGCGAGATCGTGCTCGATCTGTTTCGCCAGGTGGCCCGCTCCCCAGAGCGTGCGGTGATCATCGTCACCCACGACAACCGGATATTTTCCTACGCCGATCGAATCGCCCGCATGGACGATGGCGAAATCGTCGAGGTGACCGAGCAAAACCACCAACAGCCACCCCAATTCACTCACGAACACACGCATTAATGGAACGCGGGATTCATCCCGGCCTTCATTCATTCATTTCTTCATCTTCCCATGTTCTCAAAACTCCTCCGCTACGGTTCCATACTCGCCGCCATTTTCGGCGTGGTGATGATTGTAAAGGTCTCAAACGTTCAAGCCGAACGAGCGATGCCGCCCCCTAGGGATCCGCCGATCATGCCGCCCGAGAAACCCTATCCGAATGCAGTCGCCGCGACGGGTATCCTCGAATCGCTCAGCGAGAATGTGGCCATCGGCGTTCCCCTGCCCGGCCTCGTCACCGAAGTTCTCGTCAAGGTAAACGATGCGGTAAAAAAGGAGCAGCCACTTTTCAAACTCGATGATCGTGACTTACGCGCGGAGATGCTCACCACCCAAGCCCAGCGCGAGGTCGCGCAGGCGCAGATTGCAGTAAGCGACGCACAGCTTGCGAAACTGGAATCCCAACTCGCCCGCCTAACAACCGTCACGGATAGCCGCGCCGTGAGCCGCGATGATTTGGAAAACCGCAGGCAGGACGTCGCGGTTTCCCAAGCGCAACTCGCGGCGGCCAAGACTCAGTTAGCGGCTTCTGACATTTCATTGAAACGCATCACCCTGCTCATCGAGCGTCTAACGGTGCGCTCGCCACGCGATGGCGATATCATTCAGCTCAACATCCGCGCCGGTGAATATGCCGCCACCTCGCCGAAGACACCGGCCATGATCATCGGCCAGACCGACACCCTGCAAGTCCGTGCCGACATCGACGAGCAAAACGCCACCCGCATTCGCAAGGGACAGAAGGCGTATGGCTATCTCAAAGGCGATCCAAAGGTCACTTTCCCGCTAGATTTCATCCGCGTGGAGCCGTATGTGATCCCCAAGGTTTCCCTAACGGGATCGAGCACCGAGCGCGTGGACACCCGCGTGCTGCAGGTGATATATTCCTTGAAACGACCGGATGAGCCACCGCTTTATGTGGGGCAGCAAGTGGATGTTTTCATCGAAGCCCCGAAGCTCCATCAATAAGCCATGAAACCTCATCTGCTTTTACTGCCTACCGCGCTGCTCTTCGGCTCCTGCAAATTGGGTCCTGATTTCCTGAGTCCAGGCGCGACCGGCGGAACGACATGGAAAGAAGGCAAAGCCACCGCTGGAACCCACTTACCTGATCATTGGTGGCGGCTTTTCAACGATGGGGATCTCACGAAGTTGGTGAATCGCGCTCTATCCGCTAACAACGACCTCGCAGCAGCCAAGGCCCGCGTCGATACCGCACGGGCGCTCGTCGGCTTGGATCAGGCGAGGCTTTTCCCCACGCTAGACTTGAATGGTTCAGGTGGAGTTTCCCGCAGCTCTGCATCCTCCGTTGGCAGCAATCTCCCGCCAGGCGCTGATGTGAAACTGGATTCACAACGCTACCGCAGCACCTTTGATCTCGCCTATGATCCTGATCTCTGGGGACGCAACAAACGCCTCATCGAGTCATCGTCCGCCCAAGCGGCTGCCAGCGAAGCTTTGCTAGATTCGCAACGACTCGGCGTGGCCACCGAAGTCGCCCGCCAATATTTCCTCCTGCGCGGGCTGGATTCCCAAGAAGACGTGGTCAAGGAAACGATTAAAAGTCGCAAGGATGCGTTCGACATTCAGAAATCAAAGTTAGACGCCGGACTCATCGACGGACTTTCTACTAGCCAGGCAAACACCGAACTCGAACTCGCTAACAACGACCTCGCCGCAGTCCAACGCCAACGTGGCTCTGCCGAGCATGCGCTCGCCGTGCTCTGCGGTGCATGCCCATCGGACTTCTCCGTTTCCATCCGCACCACCAGCGGCGCGCTGCCGAACATTAGGGCCGGGTTACCCGCCGAGGTTCTCAACCGCCGCCCCGATGTGCGCGCCGCCGAGCAACAACTCCGCAGCGCCAACGCAAAGGTCGGAGTGGCGGAAGCTGCATTCTATCCGAATTTCAGTCTGAGCGCAGGGGCTGGATTCGAGTCGCTCGATGTAAAGAGTTTCCTCGACTGGGAAAATCGAGTGCTTTCGTTAGGAGCCGGAGTCGCCGCGCCGCTCTTTGATGGCGGCACTAACAAGTCGAACTATCAGGCCTCACGTAGCCGCTATGATGAAGCGCTCGCCGCCTATCGACAAACGCTGCTCATTGCCCTGCGCGAAGTGGAAGATGCACTCGTTGATCTCAAAGGCCTTGCCCGCTCACACTCCGCACTGACGCGCGCGCTCTCCAGCGCCAGAGAATCGCGAAGGATTGCTCAGGAACGCTATGATAAAGGCCTCACCAGCTACATCGAAGTGGTCTCCGCCGACCGCTCGATTTTACAGGTTCGCCTAACACTTAGCCAACTGGATGCTCAACAACGCATCACCCTCACCGCCCTCGCCAAGGCTCTCGGCGGCGGATGGAGCGGCAAGTAACAGAAATCATGTGGCGTCTTCTTTTTCTTTTCTCTGCGATTGCGATTGCCGCCGTGCTCATCGCCCGCTGGTGGTTCGGCATGCGAGTGCTCCAGACGGAAGGGCAACGTCCTTGCCGCTGTGACCTAGGGGTTTGGATGCCAGCACCCGAAGATTCCGCTGTCATTCACCGTGCTGAGGGAACGGCAGATGAATTTGGTAAACAGCTCCGGCTGAAAGCTCTAGCAGAATGGAAAGAGCGCGATCTCAAGTCCTCCGCTGCGCGTGAAAGCTCGAAGCGCTTTGGCCTCGCCGTGCCTCCGCTCAGCGGGATCGTCGCATTGATGGCGGTGCTGGTGGGGAAGATACCTGCCATCGGGGCCATCGCTGCGTTTCTCGCTGCGACCTCGCTCTCAGCCGTGTTAGGAATTCTATCGCTTGCGCCGGAACTTCAAGCCATCATGACCACTGCCCGTAAAGCGCGTGAAAACAAGAGTTTCCCCCGCCGCGACGATGAGGATGCCGTGATCCAATGCGCCATCGCCCACGCGTGGAAAGAATCGCTACCGCCGGTGCTGAGAATGTTACAAAAATAAAAATCCTCAAGCGCCGAGGTAGCTGGCTTGCACTTGTGGGTCTTGCTTAAGCTGCGCGGAAGGTCCCTCCAACAGAACCTTACCCGTCTCCAAAACGTAGGCATAGCTGGAAACATCGAGAGCGAGATTGGCGTTCTGTTCGACGAGAAGAATGGTGAGACCTTGTTCACGGTTAATCTCCACGATGCGCTCGAAGATCGACTTTACTAACAAGGGTGCGATGCCAAGTGACGGCTCATCGAGCATGAGAAACTTCGGCTTGCTCAGGAGCGCACGCCCGATCGCGAGCATCTGTTGCTCACCACCGGATAGAGTGCCCGCCGCCTGATTTTCGCGCTCCTTGAGGCGTGGAAAAAGGCCGAAGACATAATCCGTTTGATTGGCGATCCAATGCTTATCGCGCTGAAGATACGCTCCCATTTTCAGATTCTCGTGCACCGTGAGATTGGCGAATACCATCCGCCCTTCTGGCACATGACAAAGCCCCTGAGCCACAATTTGGTTAGGCGCTAGCTTGGAAATGTCCTTGCCGTCGTAGGTCACCACGCCAGTGGATTTCACGAGTCCCGAGAGCGCACGCAGCGTTGTCGATTTCCCAGCGCCGTTGGCTCCTATCAAAGTTACGATGCTGCCCTTCGGCACTTTCAGCGAAACGCCGTGAAGGGCTTTGATGGCACCGTAGCTGACATTGAGATTTTCGACGGAGAGCATGGTTGTAGGGAGAAGAGGGATGAACCGCGAATCTTACGAATCTGGCGAATCTTTTGGAGAAGGTTTGGTGCGGACAATTCTTTCGTATTCGAGAGCGCCGGATTTGCCGAAGTTCACGAGGAGTCCGGCTTGGAATGAAAAGGCCTTGAGGTAATTGTGAACCTGCGCTCTGTGTTCGTCAGCGAGGCTTTTCACCGCTTTGATCTCCATCACAATTTTAGAGTGCAGGACGAAGTCAGGCTCGTATTTTTTGGTCAGGAGTTTGCCTTTGTAGAAGATCTCCAATTTGGGCTTTGAAACAAATGGAATGCTTCGAGAGCCGAGTTCCCTTTCCAATGCCTCTTGATAGACGTCTTCGAGAAAACCCGAGCCCATTTCGTTGTAAACCTCGAAACAAGCACCGATGATGGCGAAGACTTCCTCTCGGTAAATCAGTTCCATGAGCGTGATCTTCTGCTTTGAGAATTTGGGAATATGACACCTCGAATCAGGCGATTCCGGCGAGTCATTTTAAGAGGATCACGAGATTTCAGATTTTCCATATCTTCATTTCTTAAAGATTCGCTCGATTCGCCAGATTCGCGGTGCCTTACCTCTTCAAACCGCAGCCGCCCCCAGATAGGCTTCGATGACTTTCGGGTGGCATTGGATTTCCTTCGGCGTGCCCTCGGCGATTTTGATGCCATATTCGAGCACGGCGATTCTCTCGCAGATGCCCATGACGACTTTCATATCATGTTCGACGAGCAGGACAGATAGATGGTAGCGCTCCTTGACGAAGCGGATGAGACGCATGAGGTCTTCTTTTTCGGACGGATTCATCCCGGCAGCGGGTTCATCTAGCAGCAGGAGTTTCGGACGAGTGGCGAGGGCTCGGACGATTTCGAGTCGGCGTTGGTCGCCGTAAGGAAGTGAGACGGCGAGTTCGTCGCGCTGCTGAGAGAGGTCGAAAATTTCGAGGAGTTCGAGGGCGTTTTTTTCGGTTTCGGTTTCGGCCTTGGAAAACTTTTTCCCGCGCCAGAGCGAACTAAAGTAGCCCTCACGATTGTGCAGACGGGCGGCGACGCGAATGTTATCTAAGACGCTGAGGGATGCGAAGAGCCGAATATTTTGAAAGGTGCGGGCAATGCCATGCGCGGCGAGTCGGTTCGGCTTGATGCCGAGTGTGTCTTTTCCGGCGAAGCAAATTTGGCCGCTGGTTGGCTGATAGACGCCGGTGATCATGTTGAAAGCCGTGGTTTTTCCCGCACCGTTAGGACCAATAAGTCCGACTAACTCCCCTTCCCCAATGCTCAGGGAAAACTCCGAAACGGCGGTGAGTCCACCGAATTTGATTGTGGCCTTGTCGAGTTCTAGTAAGGGCGTGCTCATCGGGCTTTGCGGCGTTTTGGGATAAGCGAGAACAGCCCCGCGGGACGCCAGAGCATCAACAAGATGATCAGCAGCGAGTAAACGATCATGCGGTATTCCGAAAACTCGCGCAGAAATTCCGGCATCAAGGTGAGGAGGATCGCAGCCACGACCACACCCACCGTGCGGCCCATGCCGCCGAGGATGACCATGACGACGATGTCGATGGACTTCACCCAATCGAAGCCGGTAGGTGATAGAAATTGTTTGTGATGGGCATATAAGCCGCCGGCGATTCCAGAGAAAAAGGCACCGGTGACAAAGGCAATGACTTTCGTTCGAGTGGTGTCGATGCCGTTAGATTCCGCCGCGATTTCATCATCGTGAACGGCGATGAAGGCTCGGCCGTAGGTGGAATTCACTAATGCAGAGATGGCATAAATCGTGACGGCGGCAAATCCGAAGGTCCACCCGAGATTGGTGAGTTTCGGGATTCCCTTGAGCCCACTGGCTGCTCCGATAGCTTCGGTGTTCTGGGCAAAAACACGGATGATTTCACCGAAACCGAGGGTCACAATCGCGAGGTAATCCCCTCGAAGTCGCAGAGAGGGCACGCCAACTAACAATCCAACAAACGCAGCTAACAGTCCCCCAGCCGTGAGCGCGAGGGGGAAATACCAAAAGGCATTCGCCGTTTCGCCAATGTGCAGTGAGATCCACGCGGAAAAATATCCGCCCACCGCCATGAATCCCGCATGGCCGAGGCTGAACTGGCCGGTGTGGCCGTTGATCAAGTTCAGGCTGGTGGCGAGAATGATCGCAATCCCGACATCGATGGCGACGCCGAGGTAGTAGCGGTTGAATTGCGCGGAAAAATAAGAAGCGAGGACCGCGAGCGCGATTCCTAAGATCAACCAGCGTTTTGCTCCGGGTAACTGCATCAGACTTTCTCGATAGTAGAGCGGCCTAGCAGACCCGCAGGTTTGAAAAGAAGAATCAGAATAAGTATCCCAAAGGCGATCGCATCGCGGTAACTCGATAGGCCAGGAATACCGCCAGCGAAAGCATCTAACATTCCTAACAATACTCCACCGAGCACGGCACCCGGTAGATTTCCTATACCACCAAGCACCGCCGCGATGAAGGCTTTCAAACCGGGTTGGACTCCCATTAGCGGCTCGATGCTCGGCGATTTCATCGCGTAGAGAATCCCAGCGATGGCAGCGAGCGCAGAGCCTAGACCAAACGTGAATGAGATGATGCGGTTGACTGGCACGCCCATCAGCAAGGCGGCCTGCTGATTGAACGAAACCGCGCGCATGGCGGTGCCGACCCGGGTTTTCTGCACGATGAACCACATGACGATCAGGAGGACAATCGTAACACAAATGGTCAGCACATCATTGCTAGAAACGACAATTTTCCCGAATTGCAAAGCCTTCTCAGGCAGCAATTGGGGAAATGGCAACTGCGTGGCACCGATCACCTTTTCATTTTGCGCGGTGTATTCGATCAGTAATGAAACGCCGATGGCCGTGATGAGAACTGTTAGCTTCGGGCGATTGCGCAACGGGCGATAGGCGAGGCGCTCGATGGTCATGCCGATGCAGGCGCAAATCGCTGCCACCACCGCAAAGACCATGATGCAACCAAGCACCGATTGGTTGCCAAAGATTTTCTCAATTTTCGGAGCAATGTAATACGCACTGAACGCACCTAACATCAGGACATCACTGTGGGCGAAATTGATAAAGCGCAACACACCATAGACCATCGTATAGCCAAGGGCGATGAGCGCGTAAATGGCTCCCAGCCCGAGCCCGTTGATAGTTTGCTGGAATAGCCAATCCACTTGAAAGGTGAGGTTCTAGGATTGTTTATGGATCATAAGAAATGAAAGCTGGCGGGTGGAAACGGAGCAAAAAGGCATCATCCTCTTTCTATCAACGATCAACCCGTCACCATCAATTTCTTCAAGGATTCACCGTGGCCTTGTAGGTGAACTTGCCGCCCTTGATTTGAATGAAAACGAGGGGCTTGTCGGCATCGCGATTAGCATTGATAGAAAACTTACCTCCGGCACCCGCGAAGTCCTTGGTGGAAGCGATGGCCGCACGCAACGCGACCGACTCGGTGGTGCCTGCGCGCTTGATCGAATCGGCAAGCACCATAGCAGAATCATAACCGAGCACGGCCATGGCGTCCGGGGTCTTACCATTGAAACGCTTCTTGTATGATGCCACGAATGCGACCATTTCCGGAGTTCCCTCGTCCGGCGAGCAGTGCGTTGAGAAATAAGTTCCTTCCACAGCCTCCTTGCCCACAGTGATGAGACTTTCACTTTCCCAACCGTCGCCGCCAAAGATCGGGATATTCATACCGAGTTGTTTGGCTTGGATGCAGATGAGTGCGACATCGTTATAATAACCAGGAAGGAAAATCGCATCAGGAGAATCGGACTTGATGGTGGTGAGTTGGTTTTTGAAATCCTTCTCGCCGCCGTTGTAGTCGAGTTCCACGGCCACCTTGCCGCCATTGCTGGAGAGTTTTTGTTTGAAGTTTTTTGCGAGACCTTTGCTATAATCGCTCTTCACATCAGTGAGGATAGCAATTCGGTTGGCTTTCAGAGTTCCCGTAGCGAAATTGGCAAGGGCCGCGCCTTGAAAAATATCCGTGAAACACACGCGGAAAATGTAGTCACCCACCTGCGTCACCGTCGGGTTGGTGGAGGAGGGTGAAATCATCGGGATCTTTCCCTGTTGGCAGATCGGCGCGGCTTCGAGCGAACGACTGGAGGCCACTTCGCCGAGGATGGCGATCACTCCGTCTTTGGAAATCAGCTTGTTCACCGCGTTCGCAGGCTCCCCGGCCTTTGTTTGATCGTCTTCCGTGAGCAGTTCTAATTTTTTCCCGAGCACCCCACCTTTCGCATTGAGCTCCTCGATTGCCAGCAAGGTGCCTTCATGCGACGAGATGCCAAAGGTCGCTTCCTTTCCGGTGATTGAGGCGAATTCCCCCACTTTGATGGTATCTCCGCCCCCGGGTTTGCAGCCGATCAGGGCGGTGGCGAGAGCGGCAATGGCAGGGAGCGTGAGTGATCTGAATTTCATACGGCAGCGAAGTGGAACGTGGCCAGCAAGCTAGGAAACTCGCTTCATGAGCGCAACAGCATTTTGTATGCCTTAAAGACCCATGGGCTTCCCAGTCCGACCACGACTGGGCTGGGTCGGGAAATTGGATACAATCGGCGAATAGCATCGCCCGGCGAGCGATCATCCGACGCGTCGGCTCGGAGTTTTTGATAGTGCTAAAACCACAGCAGTCCCGCCAGCCCGAGCTGGCGTGAAGTGAGGAGAGTCATCGAGATCTTTGATAAACGCTCTGAACCAAAAAGCTCCTTGCTGAGGCCATCAGAGCAAAAGGCGATTTCAACCATTCTAGCGGATCCTCATCATTTCCTATGTTAGGCTTATCCCGAGGCAATATGTGATGTGCGAACCGAACCGATCGGCACTCACTTTTTGATTAGCTCCCCTCGCAACGGCCTGAGGCTAGAGGCATCCCCACCATTAAAACTGTGTTAGAGTCCGAGTTCCTTTTCCATTGCACGAATGAAATCGACTTCTGAACGAGGGAGTCCTTGGAGGATTCGCTTTTCCGTAATGAGGAGTTTTGGTAGCTTCTTTGTTTCCCTAGAAAATGAAATCCAGTCTGCGATATTCGCCTCGATGAGTTCTGTGATCCAAGGATCGCGAAGTGCGACTTCAAGCTTTTCAGACGAAATAAATGTTTCGCAAAAGCGGCGGCAGTCCTCAAGAGATGCGCCGGTCATTGCCATCTCATGAAACTCAGGAAACTCGATGGGATGGGATTTCCAGACGGCAAGCGCGATTCGAGCATACTCGCAACTTCCGGGATGGCCCGCATCGAGGGGACCTAAGAAATGATTGCACTCACCATTCAAGGGCACTGGCAACAGGACCACACAAATTGCCTGTGGGTGCTTCTCGATCAAAGCCGCTAGATAGCCACTCATGCTCTGGCAGACCGAGCACTGATAGTCGAAATACTCGATCAAAACATGCTTCGCCTTATCCGAGCCAATGTGTGGTAATACAGTCGCATTGTAGCTACGGGTGCCGCCCGCGAAACTCACTTTGCGCCCCTCTCCCCGCGCGTGAATTCCGATAGATTCCGCTTCACTTGCAAAAGCGGTATTCTCTATCCGATGCGTGGCGGGAAGTGGTCCATACAATTGGGAAAGCGCCATGGCGAAAAATGCCAATGAAGCGGAAATTCCCAGTTGTTTGCTCGCAGGTGTCAGTCCTTCGGTTCTCCAAAGACGCCGGAAACCTAACAAAAACACACTCGTGCCGAGCGCATGAACCGTCATGCACCACGGGCAAAATTTTCCCAACAGAATCGCTTGAACGAAGGTGAACCACAACGCAGCAGCTGCTATCGCTCCTAACATCAGAGCCAGCAGACGATGCCCGCGTGGGGACATCGAGAACATCAGCCCGAGATAGACCAGCATGCCGAATAGGGTAACAGGCACCCCGAAAATCTGGGACCACCGCGAGTTGAGAACCTCTTCACACGCACTGCCCCCTCCGCAACCCGCGATGCCAATATCCGCATCCGCAAAACGCCTAACTAACAGCAATCCATTGATCACAAAGCCCGCGAGCGCGAGAATCAGAATCAGAAAGTCCAACAGCCAGTCCAGCACAGAGGGTTTCGGGCTGGCGCTTTCTTCACTCATGGCAGTGACGCTTTCAAACGCATGAAACGTTTTGGGCTGGCCGAATCAAACGGCGTAAGGTCCCGCACGATCAGAGACGTCGCAGTATCCGCGACGACTACGGTGTCGCTCGCACCCGAATTCCACTGGCTCAGATCGCTTGAGACTTGAACTGTCAGAATTGCAGGGTGATCGATCCGACGCGGGATCGTCATTTGCAGATATTTCTGCCCGCTGATATCGACTAACGAAACGGGTGTGGCGGTGGCAGCATTGGGCGTGGTCGGTGCGGTGCCAAAAACATATTCTAACAAATTGGAAACGCCGTCGTTGTCGGGATCTTGGGTAGGACCATTAAGCGGTTCACCGGACAGAGTTTCAACCTGCCACTGAGCCCATGTGGTAGTCGGTGGCGCCACATTCGTTACCGCTGCGGATTTCATGAGGAAGGGGCTGCCGGAAAAGTTGATTGAGCCGATGATTGGGGTCGCGTTCTTGGCAAACCATTCGTAGGCATTCGCCGCAGGAGGGACAGAAGGATTCGCATCAGGCATACTCCAGGATGCGGCGCGAAATAGGATCCACTCGCTCGACACCGCATCGCCGCGGAAGCCCCAAACGTAGGTCGCCTTGCCGATCGTAAACGGAGAGTCGTTATTGATTGGGGTAAAACTATTAGAAAAGCGTTTAAAAGCTGAATCGTAGGGTGTTCTAGCAATCTCGTATGGCATTCGCCTGCAGACTCGCCAGTTCGCTGCCCAATCGGCTTTATTCGTGTTTGTAGGCACAAAAGTCCCTGTAAAAACGCCTAACTCATAGGTAAATCCAGAGTCCATGACTTGACCACTGCTCGTCAGGTTCACCGCATTTGCATCACTATTCCATAAAATAGTCTGCCCGGATACCGGAACCACAGCGCCCGTGAGCACCACCAAAAAGAGCCGGCCTAACCAGCGGATCATCATCATCAAGGGGTTATGCGGCGGCGGCGCAGGATCAAGCAGGCACCGGTTGCGAGACCCAACATCACTGAGCTTGGTTCAGGAACAAAAGTGAAGGTTTGTAAGGTGTGGGAGCCCGCTGACGGATCGGTATAGCTCCCCCCGCCAAATATACCGCCTTGATTGCCATAAACTGGGGTATCTGTATTGCCCAGATTACTAACCGACCACTCGATCACATCCTTGTTACAACAATCACCCGCATTCGTCGGAAAGGTCCAATTGGAAGCGCGCGTTAGAAGCCACTCGGTTCCTTCGACCGGACTTGTGCTATTTCGAACCCAGAGATAAGCGTCCAATCCAGAGAAGTTAATAGTCCCTGCACCTGGGTAGGCGCTATGGACAGTATTCGAGTGAAGAGGATCCCCCATCATCTGAACGCTCGAAGTGAAATAGCCAAAGTCCGGGTTAAACGCTGCTTGGTCAAAAACATGCCAATTTCCGCTCCAATCACTAACATTCGATGTCGTAGGAATAAAAGTGGGATCAAAGGAACCGATCTCAAAAACAAATGTGTTATTTAAGGCGGCCCCCTTGCTGTCGGCAAGATCACTGAACACCTCGTCGCCCCAGTTGAGAGTTTGAGAATGCGCGGAAGTCGCAGCGACCACAAATAGGGCCGTTATAAATGCTACGATGTGGAGTTTCATGAAATTGGATCAGCTGATTTTTCAACTGCTCAGGCTTTTTTAGCCACAAGCGCGATAAAAATAAAGGATTATTTGATATTTAATAACACTAAACCAATTGACGATCAGGGCGTCCACGGGCTTGGCACCGCATAGCTTGGCAATCCGGTTTTACTACGGACGAATGCACTGCGGTGGCCCGGCATGATCACCTCCGCATCACGCGAGAGAAGTGTGGCATCCCCCTGCTTTACCCAGCGGTTCATCACGGGCTGCGGGGCGACGCTATTGAGCAAGTAGTAGGTGGTGTATCCCGCAGCTCCAATGGTAGTGTCCGCTTTCCAGACGAAGATGGAATCCGCAGTCTTGAAGTCACGGCTGCCGAAGAACCCGGTGGCCAAGCTCATCGC
>JAYVNE010000045.1:0-6727 GCA_043758615.1 Akkermansiaceae bacterium | reverse complement strand
CAAATCGCTGCGATTGAGCGAATGGTCGATGAGGACCGTGACTGTACGGATGTGCTTACCCAGGTTGTATCCGTTAGAAAAGCCCTTAAGTCCTTCGCAGAGGTGGTCATTCACCAACATACGAAGGACTGCATCGAGCACGCCACCGATCCAAAGGAGGGCCAGAAAATGCTGCGGGATTTGCTCACGGTCTTAGAGAGATATGTGGAGTGAAAAGGCCGCCCCGATTTCCTAGGACAGCCTGGGAATTTAGGTTTTACGGACACGCATCGGGATTGGTGATTTCCGATACAAATGCGACGCGGTGCGTCGGGGAAAAGGTGGATCGAATGGGTTTGCTCGCGCTCATCGACGTCCATTGGAACTAACAGCGAAAGTCGGGTTAGTGACGTGATTTTTTCCATACCCGGATCATTTCCAGAAAGGGTTCGGCATAGCGCTGGATTTTCGCTGCGCCAATGCCTGGAATATGGAGGGCTTCCTCGGTGTTAGTCGGCTGATAGCGGGCGAGGGCTTCGAGGGTTTTATTGTTGAAAATGACATAAGGGGGGACGTCCTCGCGCTTGGCGATGCGGGCCCGGTGATCGCGCATCATGGAGTAGAGCTGGCCGTCTAGGCCGTGGTCCTTGAGGGCGGTTTCCTTTTTCCCAGCCTCGGGATCGGGCCAGACGAGCTGATAGGAAGCTGCGCCGCGCATGACCTTGTCGCCGAGGACGGTGAGCGTCATAAGTGGAAATTCTCCGGTGACCGTCTGGACCAATCCGCCGTCAGCGAGGGATCGCATGAGGCTATTGAGGTAGCCCGCGCCTTTTTCCCTCAAAATGCCGTAGGTGGTGAGCTGGTCGAGGCGGGCGCTGATGATTTCCTGGGACTTGCTCCCCGCTAACATCTGGACGATGCGCCCGCGGCCGAACTTCGGTTCCCAGCCGTCTAACGTGCGGCGCGACATGCGGGCGACGCCACTGAGGGCTTTTCGCACCGTGATTTCCTCCTCGGGTGTGGGGGCGCGGGACTCGCCAGAGCCTTCATCGCGGCAGACATCGCAGGAGCCGCAGACGCCGGCATCGTCCTCGCCGAAATACATGAGGATCCACTTTTGCCGACAAACGCGCGAGTAACACATTTCCACCATGGCCTTGAGTTTCTCACGGTCCCGGCGGTCCTTTTCCTCGATGGCGGCTTCGTCTAACTTGAGTTGGCTGGCGAGCACGTCGGGCCGAAGCAGGCGGGTGCCTTTCATGCGTTTTTTCGGGATGTCGAAGCGCTCGACGTAGCCACTACGTGCGAGGATGGCCATCGCGCTGCCGACGGACATGGAGTTTTTAACATCGGCCCCTTCGGCGATCTCGTCGAGCGTGCGGTGGACTTCGAACTCGCGGTCTGCGTCGTTGAGCAAGTATTGATAGATCGAGCGGATGACCGTGGCGTTCGGGTTCGCGCCATCGATGAAAAACTCTTGGGTGCGGGTATCTGCGTAGTTGAAGAGCAGCTCGCAGACGGCAGCCTCACCATCTCGACCGGCGCGACCGGCTTCCTGATAGTAAGCCTCGACGCTGCCGGGGACTTCGTAATGGATCACAAAACGCACGTCGGAACGGTCGATGCCCATGCCAAAAGCGTTAGTGGCGATGGCGACGTCTGCCTTGCGCTTGATGAAAATTTCTTGGGCGCGTTCGCGTTCTTGATCGGACAAGCCGCCGTGATAGGCTACGCATTTGATGCCCCAGCTTGCGAGAGTTTCGGAGACGGCATCGACTTTTTTCCGAGTGGCACAATAGACGATGCCGGTCCGATGAGCGGCGATCACCGCCTTCATGCGCTCGTCCTTTTGTGCGGTCTTGTCGATCGCGGAGATCGTAAGTGATAGATTCGGTCGGGAAAATCCGCTGACTCGCTCGAAGGGATTTCTTAGGGCGAGCACCTTCGTGATGTCATCTCGGACAATAGGCGTGGCGGTAGCGGTTAGAGCGACGCATTGGGGTCTGCCAATTTTCTCTAGCGACTTGCCGAGGCGCAGGTAATCCGGGCGGAAATCGTGGCCCCACTGGCTCAGGCAGTGCGCCTCATCCACCGCGAAGAGCGAGATCTCGATTCCAGTTAGAGCGTTCAGGAAACTCTCTGCGCGGAAGCGTTCGGGCGCGACATAGACGAGTTTATATTTCCCTGCACGCATCCCATCTAGCCGCTCCTTTTGCTCCGGCCATGACAGCGTGGAATTGATGACCGTGGCAGCGATGCCCCGGGCGACGAGTGCATCTACCTGATCTTTCATCAGCGCGATGAGCGGGGAAATCACGAGCGTGACTCCGCCAAAGCAGAGCGCGGGAATTTGGAAACAGAGCGACTTGCCTCCGCCGGTAGGCATGACCACGAGCCCATCCCGGCCGGAGGTGATTTCCTGGATGACTTCTTCTTGACCTTCGAGAAACCCACTAAACCCAAAATACTGTTTGAGCGCCTGATGAGGCGTCATTACAAGGGGTTTCGGAGAGGCGGGAGGGACAGACATCGCGGGGGCCGGAGTGAGTTCAAGCTTCCACTTCGACGATGAGATTGATTTCGACGGCGACGTTAAGCGGCAGGGCGGCGGCACCGAGGGCGGTGCGTGAGTGTTTTCCTTTGTCGCCGAAAATTTCCACTAACAATTCGGATGCACCATTCATCACTTGTGGGTGGCCGTAGAAATCGGGCTCGGAGTTGACGAAACCCGTGAGGGCGACAATTTGTGTCACCCGATCAAGCGAACCAATCTCGTCTTGAATGACGGCGAGACGATTGAGGATGATCATGCGGGCACCTTCTTTTGCTTCCTCGATGGAAACATCCGTGGGAACCTTACCAATGACTTTTTTATCGCCATCGATCGGTAAGCCACCTGATAGAAAAAGAAGGTTTCCACTGCGCACACAGTTAACGTATGCGGCGAGCGGGGTGGGGACGGCAGGGAGGGTAAGTCCGAGGGAGGTGAGTTTATCGAGGATCGTGTTCGGCTGGGACGGGGGCATGGGATAGTGGGGTGATAGGAAAAGTATCGGTTAGAAGCGCGACGAGTCGGAGGCCGGACTGGGTGAGAACGGCTTGATTGACCTCGCCATTGACAAGGCCGCGGGTGAGGTAGCGGTGGGGAAGGGTAGAAGGCCGGATCGAGGTCACGGCGGGAGCGGCCGTTTCACGTTTGCTGGGGGAAAAGGCGATTGGCATGCCTGTGGAACTGAAGCTAATTTCCCAAGAGGTCGCTCCCTCGCTGCTGCCATGGCTGATCCATGGGTGACGTTTCACGAAATCTGGAGTCTCCTTCATGGGGACCGTTACTTTGAAATAGACGGGCGTGGAGGCGATGAACTCGCTGAACTGAAGCTCGGGATTCGCTTTCTGCTCAATGAAAAACCGCGAGACTTCACAGCCAGTTAGATTCATGCCGTTGAAAATTCCCTGATAGTTAATCCCTCCGCCGCAGGATTTATTCCACTCCTCGTAGTTCATGCTCATCAACATCCCTAACTCAAGATGGCAATGTGCACGGGTGCGATCAATCCCCGCACCCGTGAAGCCCATGCGGCCTAGCACCGAGCCGGCCTTTACGGGATCGCCGGGATTGCAGGTGATTTCAGCGAGATGGGCGTAGAGCGAGTAGATGAGCGAGTTTTCCCAATGATGTTCCACGACCACGTATTTGCCATAATTGCTACGGCCTGCGAGCGGGCTGATGTGGACCACGCGGCCATCCGCAATGCTAGAAACCATATCTAACGGATTTCCCGCCTGATCGCGTTTGACGGGTGCGATGTCGATGCCTTCATGGAATTTCGTGCAGACTACCTGACCATTGATACGGGTCTCATTGCGGACGAAGCCGAAAGTGCCGGCTTCCCAAGGTTTTGACACTTGGCCCTCGAAGGTGCGGTCCACATACATGAAAAACTGATCCATTTCCCCGGTGAAGAGGTGCTGGTTTTCGGTGGGGAGTCGGAGTTCAATAGGGCTGGAATGCACGACGGCGACCAGCGACAGGATGAGAGCGAAAATTCGGATCATGCGAGAGAGGTGACGCTTATTTCTTCTTTTTTTCGGCTCCGGTGCGCGGCAGGGTTTTATCCAAAAGGGTGAGATCATCCAAGGTCACGCCTTTCCAGATCACGATGAAACCATCATTGATCGTTTTGTCGATGAGCACACCATCCACCACGCGGCCATTGACTTGCGAGATGAGCCATTTCCCCTGATTTGTGTTCGTGATTGCAGCCAAGCGATTCACTGCATTGCTTTTGAGTTGGAAAACGAGCCCATATTCTTCCCCCACATCCGAGGGAAAGGGGCGGAACGAAGCGATATCCTTGATGGTGATCTCCGGCATCCGACGGAAATAACGAGTCTGCCCATTCGCCAACTGCGGGAAAATCATCTTTGGATTGTCCGTCGCGTCCGTCTCCATGTGAAACGACACCGCTGTCTTTATTTCGGGCTTTCCGCTCGCGAGCAAGTTGGGCGCGAGTGCAATGGCCAGCATCATCGAAAGTGCAGCAATGAGCGATTTCATGCGCGGATTGAAGCAGAACCCGCCGATCCCGGAAGGAAAATCGGGTGGAAAACCACCCCATCGTTTTTGCGGGCTTCTACTTATTTTCACTTTGGTTCTCGGCACCGAAGAGCCAGAACCACTATACTGACAGTGTTCGCTTCGGCGGATGGGGTGTGAAGAACCTCAAACCACAAGCGGTCGGCATCGACTGCGCCAAGCGCAATTACAAGCAGCGGTCTGCCGCTGCCAAAAGGGCTCTCGATCCGAAGGAACTCGATGATCGCCGCTGGTGATCTGCAAACCCTCTGCACCCGCCATGCACGCCAATTTTCAAACCACCGAATTGTTTCTCATTTCTTTGTCACTCCGCCCTTTTGAGGCCATTTTTCTCGAACCGGCCAATCCGGCGAAAAATGGTCTAGAATGCCCTGTTTTCGGGCTATTTCGGGGTTTTTTGACCTAATTCGGCTTTTCTTGATTCATCTGTCCCTGTCATTCTTCCTGATACGGCGCGGCGGTTTTTAAAGTGGTCGGGCTGGCGGGATTCGAACCCACGATTCCTTTTCCTAGTTCTAATAATCAACGAGTTGTAGGATTTTCCTTGAAGTGAGAACACGTAAAAGCTATAAAAATCAATAAAGACGTTCCCGTTCCTGTTCTCACTTTTTCCAAACGATTATGGCCTCACTCATTAAACGCCCCGGCTCGAAATTCTGGATCGCCGCTTTCGACGTTCCGCAGGCCGATGGAACCATCCGCCGCTTGAAGAAATCCACGAAGAAAGCCAAGCGAGCCGAGGCCATGGTAGAGGCTATTCGTTTGGAGGAGCTGGAACGCACCGCAGGCACCGCCACCGGGGCACAAGCATCGAAAGCCTATGCCATCCTCTCTGAAGCCGCCACCGCTGCCGCCAAGGGCGAACTGTCCGAAGCTAGAGCGCGGGAACTGATTGCCCGCCTCTGCGAAATCTCGACTGGCGAGCCGCTGAAATTCTACACCGTGCGGAGCTGGTCCGCCGATTGGCTCGCTGTGAAAGCCGTCACCGGAAAGAAAGCCACGATGGCGCGATACAAGGCGCATATCGCCACATTCCTTGCTTGGATGGGGGACAAAGCCGATGGGAAGCTCGAAACCGTTACCAAGGCCGACGTAAGGGCATTCAGGGACGCCATCCGCGCCGGATGGATGGAAGGGAGCGGAGAGGCCACAAGCAAGCGTGGCAAGGCCGATAAGGCACCCGTGAACCATCGCACCGCCAAGACCGCGAACCACTACGCCGTTGACGTTGCGGGCATGTTCCGTTCCGCCATGCGGGAAGGTCTGCTACTCGCCAGCCCGTGCGCCGCGCTTGAACGCCTCCCCGAAGATGATTCCACGGAACGGGAAGTTTTCACCGTGGCGGAAGTCGGGAAGATGGTGAACGCGGCGGGGGATGCCATTTGGCAGGATGAAATGTTTTCCGGTGGGTTAGCCGACGATGAAACCCGCGCCGCCCGTTGTGACGATTGGCAAGGCATGATCCTTGTCGGATTTTATGCCGGGGCACGGATTGGCGATTGCGCCCGCCTAACATGGGGAAATGTGAACCTCACCCGCAAGACGCTTTCGTTCATGCCTGCCAAGACCAGCCGGAAAAAGAAGCGTCTCGAAGTGCCCTTGCACCCACGCCTTGTGTCATGGCTAAAAGGTCGGAATCCCGGCACCGATGCCGAGCCGCTTTTCCCGTCATTGATAGAAGCTCACGTTGGGGGCAGACATGGCCTTTCTTCCATGTTCATCGCCATCATGGAACATGCCGGCATTGATAGGAGAAACGTCAGGGAAGGCACCAAGGGAGGCCAGCGAGCGCAACACGCCCGGAGCTTCCACGCGCTACGTCACAGCCTCACTTCCACGCTGGCAAATGCTGACGTTTCAGAGGAAATCCGCCGTCGGATCGTCGGGCATGAATCCGCCGCCGTGCATTCTGGCTATACCCACCATGAACGCGAAACGCTGGCGCGTGCGGTGGAAAAAATGCCAAGTGTCTGACACGATCCGCTAAGGCGAACGAAATCACGAATGGGTTAGAGCTGCCGAAAAGAGGATCGAATTGTGGACGCCCAGCTAGCGGATGAACGGTTGAACGGTTGAACGGTTGAACGGTTGAACGGTTGAACGGTTGAACGGTTGAACGGTTGAACGGTTGAACGGTTGAACGGTTGAACG
>JAYVNE010000044.1:0-6739 GCA_043758615.1 Akkermansiaceae bacterium | reverse complement strand
ACCGGCAGGGCATTTTTCGGTGCTTAATAGAAGAAAGGGGTTTCAAACCCCTTCTCCTTATTACTCCAAAACCCACAAATCTTTATGCGCGTCAGTATTCCTCTCGAAAGAGTTCGCGGGCATGCTCGATAAGCTCATTGATAAATCCAAGCCCGGAAAAACCGGGAATAATACCCCACGCGGCAAGATCGGCGTGGAGGCACACCGCGTTTTCAAATGGGTCGATGCTTACCGCTCGCTGACCCCGGATCAGCTCGCCGCCGAGCGTGGCGTGATCGCGAAAGAGCACGAGCGCATCGCGGGAGAATCCGCCCCCGGCCATGTCCACCCGGAAGCCTTGGAGCCTTGGAGCCTTGGAGCCTTGGAGCCTTGGAGCCTTGGAGCCTTGGAGCCTTGGAGCTTTCGAACCGGGAGCGTGTGCTGGATACCTTTGGAAACTTTTCAGTCATTGATGCCGGGATGTTCACCACCCACCCCTTCGCGGACTCCCATGGTTCAAAATCCGGACGCTTTGCCATGTCGCCCTTATCGCCTTATCACGGACTTTATCAAGCTTTATTGGACTGTATTGGATTGTCTGAATCCTTTTAAAAACAGAGCCGCTGGTGAGATTCGAACTCACGACCTATTCATTACGAATGAATTGCTCTACCCCTGAGCTACAGCGGCTTTCATGCCGAGCGGAAAGAAACAAAGTCTGGAGTTATTCGCAAGTCGGAAATATTTCTGCGTCGCTCACTTGGTGAAATCTTTCAAAGCAGTCTTCAGATCGATCTCCTTGATCCATGCATTGCGGAAACGGACGTCGTGGCCCTCGCCTTGGAGTTTGATGCCACCTTGGAAACGTGCAGCGCGGAATACGATGTCCGCTGATCCGAATTTCCCACTTTCGGAAACGGGATCGTCTGACATCAGGACCGTGCCCTTATCAACCGGGTCTGCCACGATCTTCCATTTAATCGGCATGGAACAAGCGAACGCCGGACCTTTCCAATAGGTCCACTTGTTACCTAACATTTCACGCGAGCCATCGAGAATCACCTCGGCTCCTTCGATGGGTTTTGCTTAAATTCCGATGGCCGCATGGAGCGGGGAAATAAAAACGACGAGGGAGGCAGTTAGAACAAACTGTTTCATGTGCGTTGTTTGAAATACTTTACGATGGCCTTCACCAAGCCGGGGATGTCGTGTTGGGGTGCTTCAAAGGCGGGTTTCATGCCTTTTTTTCGCAGGGTTTCGCTGGTTACCGGGCCGATGCTGGCCGCTGCGCAGCCTTCCGGCCAGTCGATGCCGAGATCGAAGAAATGATCGACCGTGGAGCTGGAGGTAAAGGTAATGAGATCCGCACCTTCTTCTTCGATGCGGGCACGGGCACCGGTGGGATCTTCCGTCTCGGGGACGGTGCGATAGGTGATGCAATTATCCACAATCGCTCCAAGAGCAGTGAGTCCTTCGCCGATGACATCGCGGGTCTCAGCGGCTTTTACCCACAGCATTGTTAGATTTTCAATATCTTCTTTTTTGAAAGCATCTATCAGACCTTCTGCAACGAAGCGTTCAGGGATGAGATCGACGGCGAAGCGATATTCGCGGATCTTCCGTGCGGTCCCAGCCCCGATTGCGGCGATGCGGGGATTCCCTAAACTACGGGCGTCTTCGAAGGCGATGAAAAACGCATCGAAGAAACGCTCAACGCCGTTAGGACTGGTGAAAACGAGCCAATCATACTCGTGCGCATGAGTGACCAATTCCACAAACTCACGCTGATCCTCCGGCGGCTCGATGCGGATAGTGGGCAGCTCGACGACGTCGGCACCGAGGTCGCGCAGTGCTTTGCTGAGTTCACCCGCTTGCTCGCGGGTGCGAGTGACGACGATGCGCTTGCCGAACAATGGACGGTTTTCAAACCAGTTAATTTTTTTGCGCTCCTTCACGACGTCGCCGATTACAGCGACGGCAGGGGAGGCGAAATTCACTCGCTCCGCGATATCCGCGATATCTGATAGTGTGCCTTCGATGGTTTTTTGTGAGCCGGTGGTGGCCCAGCGAATGAGAGCGATTGGGGTGTTAGGGGCGGCACCATTTTCGATAAACGAAGTGCAAATTTCCCGCAGGCGGGCGACACCCATGACGAAAACTTTAGTGCCAGGCGCTTTTGCAAGCTGAGCATAATCGACGGAGGTGAAGCCCTTAGTCGGGTCTTCATGACCTGTGAAAATGGTGAGTTGCGTATTGTGATCGCGATGGGTCACCGGAATGCCGGCGTAGGTGGGCCCGGCGATGGTCGAGCTGATGCCGGGAACGATTTCAAAGGGCACGCCTGCTTCCGCGAGCTCCGCCGCTTCCTCGCCGCCCCGGCCGAAGATCATCGGATCGCCGCCTTTGAGTCGGACGACATTTTTGCCCTGCTTGGTTTTCTCAACGATGATCCCGTTGATCTGATCCTGCGGCACTGAGTGATCCTTGGCGCGCTTGCCAACGTAGATTTTCTCACAGCCGCGCTTGGTCCAATTGAGCAATTCCGGGCTGCTCAATGCATCATAAACTAACACATCTGCGAGTTCGATGCACTCCTTCGCACGGAGGGTGACAAGACCGAGATCGCCAGGACCGGCGCCGACGAGATAACAGGTTCCAGAAGTGCTCATGAGAGTGAATTGAAAAGCTCGAGTGCGAGGGTGAGGGGATCAGTGCCGCGGGCCTCGCCAGATTTCGGCGTGCCTCCTTCATCGGGGAAAACGCGGGCATGGAGGTGGATTTCGCCGCCGGAAATTGTGGAATAAACTCCCACTGGCGTGTGGCAACCACCATCTAGCAGACGGAGGAACTCACGCTCGGCGGTAATGCGTAACCATGTCTCACTGTGGCCGATAGACTGCGCGTAAACATGGCTCGCCGCATCGCCCGCGCGGACTTCGAGCCCGATCGCTCCTTGACCGGCGGCGGGGAAGAACTCGCTTTCTGATAGGCGTGTGACATGCAGCCCGGGGACTCCGGTGATTGGCTCGGAAGTTTTACCGTTAGGAAATTCTGGGATGAATCCGAGCCGCACTAATCCGGCTTCTGCTAACAAAATAGCATCGTAAGTGCCGCCGTCTGCAAGTTTTCTTAAACGGGTCGGGACGTTGCCGCGGAGGTCGGCGATCTTGAGGTCCGGCCGCAGCCATTCGACTTGTTTCGCCCGCCGGACGCTGCTCGTTCCCACGCGTGCGCCTTCGGGTAAGGCTTCGAGACCGCCGGGCTTGAGCGTCACCAAGACGTCTCTCGCCTGAGCGCGTTCGAGAACGGCGGCGAGACTGTAGCGGCTTTGCAGGGTGGTCGGTAGATCCTTCAAACTATGCACCGCAATGTCGATTTCACCCGAGTCTAACGCCTCCTCGATTTCTTTGATGAAAACGCCTTTATCGAAGGTACCCTCGGTTTTTGCCACCTCACTCAGCGAGACATCCGTCCGTCGGTCTCCCGTTGTTTTGATGACCTTGCGTTCGATGATCAGGTGCGGAAAGGCAGCGGCAAGCGCGGCTTCCGTAGCGGTGGCCTGCACGAGCGCGAGTTCGCTGCCTCGCGTGCCAACGATGAGTTTGGTGGGGGATTGTTTGATCATTTCGGTTTTGGGGAATTTACCCCTCGGCGAGGCCCATTCCATGGCCACGGAAGACCTAGGACGCAAGCCCAAGCTTCCAAATGATCGATTGGACTCTGCGATTCAAGGTGCTTCCGCCGCAGCACCACGCTCGGCCATGAGCAGAAGGACCGGGATTTTTACGTGGTGCCTCACTTTGCGCGAGGTGCTTCCCAAAATCAGATCCCCGATGAATCGATGGCCGTGCGTCGCCATCGCCACCAGATCTATGTCATGTTGGTGGATTAGTTTGATAATCTCATCCGCTGGCTCGCCTAGCAGCAGGACCGCCTCACAAGTGAATCCATCAGCGCGGAGTTCCTGCACCCGGCGGTCCAGATAGGCGCGATCCTCGCGCATTTCCTCGCTCTCTTGGAGCGCCAGGCTGCTGAAATTTCTAGCAGCCCAGCCATCCGCCACGTGAACTAACATCAACTTGGCACCTGTCATCCGCGCAAGTTCGCGGATATGGGCGAGGATGGAGGCATCAGCCCAATCATTTTCTAGGGGAATGAGAATATGGTGATACATCGTTCGCTCAAAAGGTAGGAAGTCCAAGGAACTGATACATCTGATTTCGGATCGGCACAGGGACAAAAGTATCAACTAGCAATTTAAGATTCAGTGTGATGATGATAATCGTCACGCTCCAGCCGAGAAGCTTGATCCAGAGGGGATTGACGAACTCACCCATCTTCGCTTTCTCCCCGGTGAAGCGCATCAACGGCCAGACGGCGAACGCGAGTTGCATGCTCAAAACCACTTGGCTGCCGATGAGGAGTTCCGTGGTTTTTCCCTCTCCATACAACCCAATCACAAAAACCGCCGGGATCACGGCGAGGCCCCGCGTGATGATGCGGCGCAGCCACGGCTGCAAGCGGATGTTGATGAAGCCTTCCATCACGACCTGCCCGGCAAGAGTGCCGGTGAGCGTTGCATTCTGGCCGGATGCCAGCAGGGCGATGGCAAAAAGCATACTTGCCCCGCCCACCCCTAACAGCGGAGTCAGGAGCTGATAGGCGTCCTTGATGTCTGCCACTTCTTGATGCCCGCTCCAGTGGAAAGTGGATGCTGCTAGAATGAGGATGCCGGCATTGATAAAAAGCGCGAACATCAGCGCGAAGGTGGAATCAATCGTGCCGAACTTGATTGCCTCGCGCCGTCCATCAGGAGTTTGATCGAAACGCCGCGTCTGCACGATGGACGAATGCAGATAGAGATTATGCGGCATCACCGTCGCACCGAGGATTCCGATTGCGATGTAGAGCATCTGCGGATTCCTCAAAATTTCAGCACTTGGAATAAAGCCGTTGAGGATTCCACCGATGCTTGGCTTGGAGAAAAACATCTCTGCCAGAAAACACCCGCCGATTGTTAGGATGAGCGTGAGCACCAAGGCCTCCACATAACGGAAACCCCGTTGTTGCAAATACAGGACTGCCAGCACATCAAGGCAGGTGATACAGCAACCCCACACCAGAGGAATGCCGAAAAGAAGTTGCAAGGCAATTGCTGAGCCGATCACTTCTGCTAGATCACAGGCGGCGATGGCGATTTCACACATCACCCAGAGGAACCACACCGTCGGACGGGAATAATGATCGCGGCAGGCTTGCGCAAGGTCACGTCCCGTCGCCACGCCGAGCTTGATGCAGAGATGCTGGAGCAGGATCGCCATCAGATTGGAAATCATGATAACTGAGAGCAGCGAGTAGCCAAAACTCGCGCCGCCAGCCAGATCGGTCGCCCAGTTGCCGGGGTCCATGTAGCCGACCGCGACGAGGAATCCGGGTCCCGAAAATGCGAACAGTTTCCTCCAGAACGAGGCGCCCTTTGGAATCGCGATGCTTCGGTGCACCTCCGGCAGCGAAACCATTCCATCATTGCGCCGCCATGCGGATTCGGCGGGTGTTGGGGTTTCGGCTTCAGGTGTGTTCATGCGGTTGGGTAGGCAGCAATGCCATGTCGGCATCGTTCTCATGCCGACGATTAGTTGCAACAATTAAATTTAGCCTGGGCTAAGTTTTTGTGAAAAAGGCTCCTGATTCCTTGGTTTCTCAAGCTTTTTTCTCCGTCAGCCGCTGCGCCCCCCAGACCGCGATGAAAGTGACGATCAGCAAAAGCGTGCTCAGCGCGTTGATCACGGGAAACTCCCGGCTTTTCTTGATCATGCTATAAATCACGACAGGCAGCGTGTCCGCGCCCGGGCCTTTGACGAAAAATGTCACGACGAAATCATCAATCGAGAGTGTGAAGGCCAGCAGTCCGCCAGCGAGAATTCCGGGGGCCAACAACGGCATCACGATTTTCCGAAACGCCTGCCACCGACTCGCCCCGAGATCGCGCGCGGCATCCACCACCTGAAAATCGAAATCCTGCAACCGCGCCAGCACCACCAGCGTCACATAGCTGATGCAGAACGTGACGTGGGCGATGGTCACCGTCACCAAACTCAACGGCTGATTGATCGACACAAAAAGCAGCAGCAGACTCATCCCCATCAGAATCTCCGGAAGAACCAAGGGGACCGTTACTAACAGGTTGTGCGCTGTTTGAAGCCGGGATTGGTAGCGCTGCAAAGCAAATGCAGCACACGTCCCCAAGATCATCGCGCCGAGACTCGCAAACGCCGCGATCTTCAACGAATTTCCCAGAGCCGTCCAAAGATCCTCACGCGCTAACAGGCGCTCATACCATTTGAACGTAAAACCCTGCCACGTCGTACCAAAACGCGAGGCATTGAACGAGTTCACGATCAGCACGCCGATGGGTAGATAGAAAAATGCCAGCACCAGCCAAGTGGTGATCAAAGGCAAACGGCTGGCTTTCATGGGGCGATGATTGGTGGAATCATAGAAGTTCCAAGTCTGTGCATCATCGTATTCATCGCATTGCCTTGCCGATTAGCAAAAGCCTCAGTCCATTGAGACAGACAAGGACAGTGCTCCCTTCGTGGCCCACGACACCTAACGGAAGTGGGAGAGCGAACCCGAGTGCCGAAATAATCAGGACGATGATGACCGCACTGGCAAAAATTAGATTTTGTAGGAGCACCCACCTCGCCCGGCGCGCATGAGCTAGCAGAAGCGGAATGTTTTCCAAGCGATCTCCCATCAG
>JAYVNE010000043.1:0-19612 GCA_043758615.1 Akkermansiaceae bacterium | reverse complement strand
GTTTTTCTGAAATTTTTTACCAACCCCCTCCAATCCTTTGTGGAATATGGATTTGCGGGGGAAATAAAATGGCGATTTCTAATGGTTTCGGGGGGAATGTTAGGAAAAGTGATCATGAATCCCGAAATTCCGATCAAATTGAGGTGACGAATTTGCCACCGATCATACCTACGATGCTTCCCGTAGCTTACCCCTCTAGCACTGGAAGACATTTTCGGAGCAGGATTGTGACTGAAAACCCGCCGGCTTCAGGAGCTGACGCGGTTGTTTCGCCGCCACAAGCTTCAATCGCAGCGCGGACAATTGCTAGACCGAGTCCGTTGCCTCCAGTGTCACGACTGCGGGAGCGATCTGGTCGGTAAAACGGCTCGAACAAGCGGGTAAATTCCTCTTGTGGCACGCCCGGGCCGTCGTCGCTGATGGTGATGGCAACATGGTCGCCACTTTCGGCTGCAGTGATAACGACTTTTGCATGAGGGCCCGCGTGAACATTGGTATTTCGAATGAGATTACCCAAAGCCCGACTGAGGAGAGAGCGGTCTGCCACCGCAATGAGCTCACGGGGCATGATCACATCGCAGGTGATGGCACGCGCTTCTCGCGCCAGCACTTCTTGAATCAAGGGCTCAAGATGAAGAGCTTGAAGCTTTGGTTCGCGATTACCCGCGCGTGAAAACGCTAAAATTTCTTCGATGAGCGTTGCAAGTTCCTGCGCATCAGACTCCACCGAAGCAAGAGCTGTTTGATCTGATTTCCCCAGCTTCATTTCCAAGATGCCAAGGCCTGTGCTCAATCTAGCAAGGGGGCGCAAAGTTCGTGTGCCGCATCGCCGAGAAATCGTTTCTGCCCAGAGATCAGACGATCCAGTCGAGTCGCCATTGATTCAATGGCATATCCGAGCCATCAAGACTCGCCGCCTTAAGGAGGAGAAGATGCTGTCGGGCAGGATTGCCGTGCGACCCAGGCAGTGATAGATGAACGCCTGCCCAGTATCCCGCGCCACCGTCCCCCCTGAGAAGAAAGACCGGGTGACTGTTAGGTATATTAGGTTTCAGGTTCAGTCTATTGGGACCATAACCCGGAGGTGGGCGATCTTCAAATGGAGGACGGCCCTCGCGGAAATCATCGAACGGTGGGCTCCCGCCGCCTATTGATGGAGGGCCACCGTCGTCGGGAGGACCGCCCCTCTCCTCAGGCGGCCGGCCACGTCGTGCAGGCGGGCCAATGGGTGGTGGTGGCAACAAAGTTTGAATCCGCTGCTGAATGTTAGGCGGGATGGCGAGCGGAAAATTCTTAGGATCGCCGTAATCGTAAATCGCCGCTTCCAAGTTCTTCTGTTTCGCTAGATTCTCGACGGCTGTATTCCAATCCTCTTTCCGGAGACTGACGATGTCTTCACGAGCCGCCTCAACAAACGTGCGCAGCCGATCACCTGCGGCTCCACTGAGCAGTGAGTCTAACCCTAATCGCAACTGCCAGCCGACGAACGCGACAAATGCCAGCGCGAGGATGATTAGATGCAAAAGAAGCCACACTAACACTTTTGCGAGCAACGAAAAATAGGGCCGTTTTTTCATAACGTTCCAAAATCCATTGTTTCAGGTTCGTGTAACGTGTAGCCGATCCCGCGAATGGTGCGAATGAACCGTGGATTTTTCGCGTCATCGCCGAGCTTTTTCCGTAAGGAGGAAACATGGACGTTGATCGATCTATCAAAAACATCAAATCGTCGTGCGGAAACTTCCTCGATGAGACGCTCGCGGGTTTTTACATGGTCTTTCGATTTTAAAAGTGCCGCGAGAATCGCAAACTCACGTGATGTTAGGTCGAGCGGTGTGTCACCAAGGACCACCGTGTGAGTCTCCTCACAAAGTCTCAGCGTGCCAGCGACGAGCTCTCTAACTGCATCTGCACTAGGCTGCACACGCGGGCGGCGGGTAACCGCACGAAGTCGGGCAAGAAGCTCGCGAGAGGAGAAAGTTTTCGGCAAATAGTCATCCGCGCCTATTTCCAACCCGACGATCCGATCCGCTTCATCGCAAAGCGCGGTGAGCATCAGCACTGGCACATCGGATTTTTGTTTTATAGTGATTGGTTTCCGATGGACCCGCCACCGGAAACCCACATCACCAATACCTTAAATTGATGAAAACACACCGCATCCAATGGCTCCTCGCCCTGATCGCGAGCATCAACGCCCGCCCATGCCGCCCGCGCCACCTCTGTTTGCTGTCTTGGACACCGATCGCAATGGCGCACTTTCCGATGAGGAGATTAAAGGTGCTGCTAACATCCTCGCCAAACTCGATAAAAACGGTGACGGCGAAGTTACGTTAGAAGAACTTCGGATGCCGCCTCCCCCGCCCCGTCAAGACGATGAGGGTCCGAAAGGTCCACCGCCTGAGGGACAACGGCCGGTCCCACCATTGATCGCGGCAATCGATGCGGATCACGACGGAAATGTTTCCTCAGAGGAAATTGAAAATTCTCCGGAAGCCCTCAAAACGCTGGATAAAAACGGCGATGGAGCGCTTTCCCCGGAGGAGATGCGACCTTCTGGACCGCCCCACGGAAAAGAAGATGGCCCACAAGGACCTCCTCCTCAGGGTGAGCCGGGAGGTGCCGAATAGTCTTCCCCCCATCGTGATCCCGCCTTGGCCATTGTTGCTGGGGCGGGATTTTTTATTCGTCCCAGAAACCGTGGATTTTATCGATCTCCCGGCGGTTGCGCTTCGTGGGACGGCCTTTTGTCGCTTCGTGTTTCGCAGTTAGCCAGAGTTTTAAATTTTCCAAAACTTCTGCCGACGTCCGCTCCTCATAACATGCCTGTGCCAGCGGAGCAGCCACCCGCAGGCTGATCACCGCAATCACCAAAATCGAACGCAGTCCCGGGCCTTCCGGAAATGGAATCTCCAACAGATCACCCGGATGAAGCGTGGTGGCAGCTTTCAACGAGTGCCCACCGCGTTTGACTTTTCCCGTCGCGCAGGCATCTGCGGCGAGGCCACGGGTTTTAAAAAACCGGGTGGCCCACAGCCATTTGTCGGCTCGGACGGAATCCATAGTAGTCACTGGAACGACGCTGCCACACGGCGATCTCGCTTGGCGAGTCTCCAAATACTTGCAGGCGGCGCGCTCTCTCGAATAGAACCAAGCGTGGCCGGTAAAAACATCGTTTATTTCGACTTGGAAACACAGCGCAGCGGCGGTGACGTGGGTGGCTTTTCTAACAAATCAAAGATGGGGATTTCGGTCGCTGTCACCTACAGCACCGCCCGCGGGACTTACGAAATTTACGCGGAAAACGAGATGGAAAAACTCGGTGAAGAGCTCGTCCGCGCCGATCTGGTCGTGGGATGGAACCACCTGCATTTCGACTATCCGGTGCTTCAGCCCTATATTTTCCACACCCTCGCCGAGCAAACGCTCAATCTCGACATGATGCTCGAGCTCGAAACGATCCTCGGTTTCCGCCTCAAGCTGGATTCCGTCGCTTCCGCCTCACTCGGCACCGGCAAAACCGCCGATGGCTTGGACGCGCTGCGCTGGTGGCAAGAACACAAAAAAAGCGGCCAATTCGAACCGCTGCGAAAAATTGCCGAATATTGCGCTTACGATGTGAAAGTCACCAAATGCGTGCACGAATACGCCCTCGAACACGGGCTTCTCAAATACGATAACAAAAATGGCGGTATCGCTGAGGTCGCCGTGAGCTGGTAACAGCCTATTGTTAGTGGATGAAGCCCACTTGCAGCAACACCCGATACACCGTATAACAGAAGGTGAAAATCAGGGCGACGATGAAGATCTTAGTTGCGGCTTCGATGGAAGAGCGAGTCATGACAGGCGTTACTTAGTCCCTCTGCCTCATTTCGCCAAGGCGAAAGTCGTCACCGCCCGAATGCTGCTGCCAGCGATGCCAAATCTGCAGGCGCGGCGCGATCCGCAGTGAGGATGGCGGCTTTTTGGAGCGAGATGATATCGGCGATGCCTTTTCGCGAGAGGTCGAGCATCGCGGTCATTTCCTCGGATGAAAAAACGGCTTCCTCGCCGCTGCCCTGGATTTCCACGAACTCACCCGTCTCGGTCATGACCACATTGAAATCGACGGTGGCCGCCTTGTCTTCCGGGTAGTTTAGATCTAACACTGGCACGCCCTGATAGACTCCAGCAGAAACTGCGGCGACGAGTTTTTTGATCGGGAAAGTCTTCAATTTCCCCTCGGCCATCAGCTTGTTGAGCGCGATCGCCATCGCCACGCATCCGCCAGTGATCGATGCGGTGCGGGTGCCGCCGTCGGCTTGCAGGACATCGCAATCGATCCAAATCGTGCGTTGTCCGATTTTTTTCAAATCCACCACCGCACGCAGCGCACGGCCGATGAGACGCTGAATCTCGGACGAGCGACCGTCGAGCTTACCGCGGGTGATATCGCGATGTTTCCGCTCCAGGGTGGAGTAGGGCAGCATCGAGTATTCCGCTGTTAGCCAGCCGCCTTCCACCCGCTGCGCCCGCATCCAGCGCGGGATGTCGTCCTCAATGGTGGCGGAGCAAATCACCCGCGTATCGCCGAAGGAGACGAGCACCGAGCCTGTGGCGTAAGGCGCTACGTTCGGGATGAAAGAAATCGGGCGGAGTTGGTCGTTCTGGCGGCCGTCTGGGCGTGTCATACGAGGAGTGAAATCCAGCGATGCGCCTGCCGCAAGCGTGGAGAACTAACGAGTCGCTTGATCTCACACCTTCAACCCACTGCCGCCTCTGGCAATAGCAGAGAGAATCGGCGAATCGCCAAACATCTGCCACTTTCGGTGTCCACGTCCACGATCACGCCGCACAGCCTGACGGGGCCTTTCGCGATGGGGAAACGGGTGGGCATGCCGGATTTAAAGCGCCAAACAACGGACTCGATTGCGCGCCCGAGAATCGATTCGTCCGGGCCGCACATTCCGGCGTCCGTTAGATAGCCGGTGCCGCCGGGGAAAATGCTCTCATCCGCCGTCTGGACGTGCGTGTGGGTGCCCACGACGAGAGAAACTTTTCCGTCGAGCATGCGCCCCATGGCAATTTTTTCACTCGTCGTTTCCGCGTGAAAATCTAACACGATTGTCTTCACGCCATCCGCACGCAGGCGATCCACTTCCTTTTCCACCGCGAGATAAGGATTCTCCAAAGGCGGCTGGATAAATGAGCGTCCCTGCGCTTGGATTACCGCGATCCGGCCCTTTGCCGTCTCCAAAACCACACTGCCCGCGCCAGGCGTGCCTTCTGGATAATTCATGGGTCTCAACAAACGCGGCTCCGTCGGGAAATAATCGACGATTTCCTGCTGATCCCAAACATGATCGCCCGTCGTGATGACGGCCGCTCCAGCACGCAGGAGATCGATCGCGATTTTCGGAGTGATACCCTTTCCCCCTGCGGAGTTTTCACCGTTTACGATGCAAAAATCGAGGCCCTCCGACTGTTTCAGCAGTGGCAATTGTTCGATCACGGCCTTGCGTCCGGGTTCGCCGACGACATCACCGAGAAATAAAATACGAATCGCAGACATGGTAGAATAACGGGGCGGATTGTTTCGCTCCTCAGCGGAGGCTTCACATTCCACCGTATCCCGACAATCCTATTTCCTCCATGAGCCGATTCTCCGTGCGTCATCTCCCCTTGTTAATGATCGGCATTCTCATGCTGACCGGCGGGGCGCTGTTTCTTTCCCACCAGCCGACACCCTCCCCAGTGGTGCCCAAACCAAAGCCGCAGCCTGCATCGGTCTCGTTTCTCGCGGAAAGGCCCGACTGGCCAACGCTAAATCTCTATCAAAACACCATCACTCGCGAGGAATTCGGGCGACTCCTCAGCACCGTTTTTACCACCGGCGAGGCTTGCAGAAATCTCATCGAAATCACCGAGACTGAAGCCATTATCAAAACTGGCGAACCTGCACCGGGAGACGTTTTCCGACTCCAATTTGCCGCTCCGAACGCGACTAAACCCACCCCGCGTTTGTGGAAAACCGCAGAAGAGCTCCCTATCACCACTCGCGAAAAACCCCTTGCCAATCTCCGCATCGCCATCGACCCCGGACACATCGGCGGCGAGTGGGCGAAGATGGAAGAGCGCTGGTTTGTCGTCGGCGATGGTGTGCCCGTTTGCGAAGGAGACATGACGCTCCAAGTCGCTCAACTCCTCAAGCCGAAGTTAGAAGGACTCGGTGCCACCGTTACGCTTGTCCGCGATAAAAAAGAGCCTGTCACCCTGCTGCGCCCGTCCTCCCTCCTCACCCTCGCCAAGAACACCGCCCTACCCGCCACCCAAGAGTCCCCGCAAAAAATGGCCGAGCGGCTGTTCTATCGCACGGCGGAAATCCACGCCCGCGCCAAGCTTGTCAACGAGACCATCCTGCCGGACCTCGTGCTCTGCCTCCATTTCAACGCCGAGGCCTGGGGCGATCCCAATGCCCCCACTCTCATCGACCACAGCCAACAACTTTTCACCCTCTACTGTTCCGCCTGCCACGGCGCTGATGGAAAAGGCGCGACAGGAGGCACATTCCCACCACTCTCTAGCAGTCCGTGGCTCCCGCCGATGGCGAATACCGATTCCTGCTAGATGCGGACGACTCCGCAAAAGTCATCATCAATTCCACTCCCATCGCCACGGTCAAAGGCATCGGCTTTCCCGGCCACCCACTTTTCTGCCCTTGTTCAGCTTGCAGAATTCCACCCTCGCATTTCCAGGCCTGTCTGCTTTCCTAACTCTCAACATGCCCACCTTTATTGCCAACGCCGATTACGAAGAAAAGGACAGCGATCCCATCAAACTGGAAGCCGGAGACGAAGTCACCGTCGGGGCCGCCGACCACGCCTGGCCCGGCTGGGTCTGGGCAGTGGATCGCGATGGCAATGACGGCTATGTGCCCCAGAATATTCTCGAACCGCTCAGTGAAGGCAGGTTCGCCGCTATGGAAGACTACAACCCCACCGTGCTCACAATCAAACGCGGCGACCGCATCGAGTCCCTCAAACAAATCCACGGCTGGCACTGGTGCCGCAACGAACACGGCGAACAAGGCTGGGTCGGCGGCTATCTACTGAAGCCGGTTTGAGCGGAAACTCAAGGTGACACAGGCATTCCTGCCTGTTCTTCCCACTACCCCAGCGCACACTGCACAACCTAACAATTACCTCTCACCGCCCGAAAAAACTCTCGTAAAAAGCTTCCGCTGTCACCTTGTTTCCTAACTGCGTCGGGTGGCTACCGTCTTCCATGAAGAGCTCTTTTCCACGACCGGCATTCATTTCGCGTTCCCAGGCGTCTCCGGCGGGGACGACCACCACTCCACCGCAGTTACTGGCAGCGGCTTGATAGCCTTCACGGACGCGGGCGGTCATGGCGTGGAAATCGTCGTGGCGGAGGTTTCTATCACCATCGCGGCGGCCCCACGTCTGATAGAGGACGGCGATGGCTCCGCTTTGGCGCGCTTCGCTAACAAGTTTTCGCAGCGGGGGGAACATCGTGGTGGCGCGCTTTCTTGGCGACAGGGCGGGAATATCGCTAAGTTCTTGAATGACGACGATGTCCCATTTTCCCTGACGGATCTTGTCCAAGGTTGCTTCGTAGGCGGCGTGTCGGGAAAGCGTCCAACCGCCAAAGGTAGAGTGCCCGGTGCGGACAGATTTGCCATGCGGGGCTGCTGCTTTTTCAAATGCCTTGGGCACACCAAAACTATAACTGTTTCCGACAAACAGCACCGCCAACTTGGGACTCCGGCGGACGCGTTCCGCGAGCACGAGGCGAGGATCTCTTCCGCCGTTAGGTGACGGGAGCGGGGGCTGCGTCGAGCAGGCGGCGAGGCCGAAAAAGCTAAGAACGCAGGAGAGTTTCACGATGGATGGATAGAAAAATTTCACGCTCGTGGATGGGCAGTGTCGTAGGCTTGTTTGAGACGTTCCTTGGTGACGTGGGTGTAGATCTGGGTGGTGGAAAGCGAGGCATGACCGAGCAGGGCCTGCACGCTGCGCAGATCGGCTCCAGCATCTAGCAAGTGTGTGGCAAAGCTGTGCCGCAGCTTGTGCGGGCTGATGGCGAAGGGGATGCTGCTGTGTTTCAAATACTTTTTCAACAGCTGATCGACCGCCTGTTGAGTGATGCGGGTGAGGCGTTTACTGAGGAATAGCGGGCCGGACGTGATGGCGGCTTCTTGGCGGTATCGCTGGATCGCGTTAATCGCCGGACCGCCAACAGGGACCATGCGCTCCTTCGATCCTTTTCCCATGATCCGAACCGTCTCGCCGATGAAGTCGATGTTTCTCACATCGAGTGAAAGGAGTTCGGAAATCCGCAGTCCGCAGGAGTAGAACAGCTCGAGGATGGCGGCATCGCGCAGAGGCAGCCAAGACGGGGATTTCGCGTCGATGGGGAGTTTCAGCGGTATGCCTAGCAGCTCGTCGATCTGGGTGACGGAAAGGATGACGGGCAGGCCGCGCTCGGGTTTCGGCAGCAGCACTTCCGCCACCGGGCTGTGAGCGAGACCGCGGCGCAGGACGAGAAATTTATAAAACGAGCGCAGCGCAGCGAAGCGCAGGCGAATGGTGGCGCGCTTGAAGCCCTGCTTCATCAGCGCGAAAAGATAGTCGCGGAAATCGGCACCCACGGCAGAGCGCCAACCGGTGAACTGCTCACCGCGCCATTTCTGATAGGCGGCGAGCGCATCCTGATAGTTCTCCAGCGTCCGTGGAGAGGCGCTTTTTTCCGTGGCCTGGAAATTGAAAAAGGCGATCTCGTCGCTGTCAGTCATCGCGTGGGAGATTAACTTCCGCTTTGCGGGTTACCAAGCGAATAGATGCGGGAGGGCGGGTTGCGCTGACCTCAAGATCCCGTTGGAAGGGAAATCGATTTTTTCGCGGTGTTCACTGTTGTGTCGGCTTTCCCAAGGGTGATCCCGCTTGTCATCGCTGAGGAAATGTAACTAACTTCCTCCACGGTGCGGCGATTTCAATTCTGGATAACGATTTTGATTTGCTGGGTGGTCTGGGTGACTCCAGGGCAGGGCCAATCGCTGCCCGAGTGGCTAACAAAAAACGCTGCGCCGAAGCCGCCGGACTTTGGAATTTTGGATGAGGATGGGTTTTTCATTCATGATGCCGGGGCATTCAAGCGGATCTCGGATCAGCTCCGGAAGCTGGAAGCGGAACACGGCTACAAAATCTATCTGATGGTGAAGCCGGTGCTCATCGGCAGCAGCGCAACCGAGCTGGCAGCACAACTGCGGCAGGCTTGGCTACCGGATGGTAATGGCTTGGTGGTGGTTTACGAGGCGGATGGCCGGAGCCTCGGGATCGGTCGCACGCTCGATATTTCTCGCGATCCGAAGAGCCCCGATGCGCTCATTCCGACCCATGAAACAGCCGCTCTAATCAACCGTGCAATCGATGCAGTGGACGCAAAGCTCGCTCCCGACGCTTACATCGAAGCACTCACGGGGAAACTGGTCGAAGAGTGCAATCGCTATTTCACACTGCTAGAAGCGCCACTTCCGGCGGGGCGATCAATCAGGATGGGCCTCCTGTTAGTTGGGGCGATGACTCTGCTAGGGCTCGTCACTATCGTTGGAGGCTGGCTGCTGAAACACTCGCCAATGGCAGAAGTGCAAAGCTTTCGTTTCCCGGTAGTGGACCGACCCGAGCGTCTAGGCGCGCCCTGTGGTGCCAGCGTCACAGCGCGTCGTTTCGGAGGTCCACCGGCAAAGCGGGTCTAATCCCACGCTTCCGGACCGGCAGGTGATGCGGCAGGACCGCGGAAAAAAGGTGCACGAGCGGAAAGGCGGACAGGGCGAGGATGACTCCCAAGGCGATAAAGCCGACGATGAAATTGCTCACCGACATCGACCCCACGCCCGGCAAAGTCATTTCCGCCTTCTCCAAAAACGCAGGCACGGGTAAATAGAGGTGATCGATGAGCCACTGCCCGAGATGGATCTGCGCATACCAAAATGGCACGTTCGTAAAGGGATTACTGATGAAACACGCGGCCATCGCGAAAGGCACGTTCACCTTGAAACGCATCGCCAAGATCGCGGCGAAAATCGACTGCGGAATCATCGGCATCATCGAAAAGAACAAGCCGATCGCTAGCCCGGAAGCCACCGTATCGCGGCATGGGACCCAGAGACTGCGATGAAAAAGCGGTTTGGAAATTTTTTGCCACCATGGGCGGTGCCGGAGCTTCTTGTGGCGGAGCGCACGAAATGCCCGCCGGACGATGCGGAGGTAATGGACTTTCATGCGGGGTGATTCACGCCCACACCCTTCGCTGTTGTCGCGCGAGAATCAACCGCAATTGCCTTGCTCATCGCATTCACTTTAAGCAGCTTTCCTGAAATTTCACCATGCATCCTTGGCAAGCACTCATCCTCGGCGTGATCGAAGGGATCACCGAATACCTCCCTATCAGCTCCACCGGTCACCTCATCGTGGCACAACGCCTGATGGGCATCGGCACTGGCGGCGTGGAATCCAAGGCGGCGGCGGATGCCTTCGCCGTCTGCATCCAAGGCGGCGCGATCCTCGCAGTGCTCGGGCTTTACTGGAAACGCGTGCTCCAAATGATTCAGGGCGTGCTAGGTAAAAATCCCGAAGGCCTGAAACTTGCGATCAACATCATCGCCGGATTTCTTCCTGCGGCAGTCATCGGTCTCATTCTCAGCCATAAGATCAAGGAGCACCTCTTCGGCATTTGGCCGGTGGTGATCGCTTGGATCATCGGCGGTGTCGGCATCCTAGCAGTTTCTTGGTGGAACCGGAAAAAGTCCTCACAGAGTAGCGGTGCCGAGCTTGGTGAACTCACGCTCAAGATGGCCCTCATCATTGGCTTGCTGCAATGCGTGGCGATGTGCCCCGGCACCAGCCGCAGCCTCATGACCATCTGCGGCGGATTGCTCGTCGGCCTCTCGATCCGCGCGGCAGTAGAATACTCATTTCTGCTAGGCGTGCTCACTCTCACTGCGGCCACCGCCAAGGATGCTATTGATAAGGTGAAGGAAGTCGAGCAATACAACCATCTCTTCGGCGGCACCAAGTTAATGATCCACGAATACGGCGTGGTGCCGATGGCCATCGGAATCGTCGCCGCAGCGATCTCTGCGGCCATTGCGGTGAAATGGTTAGTTACCTATCTTCAGAGCCACGGTCTATCAGGCTTTGGCTGGTATCGCATCGGCCTCGGTCTGATCATCGGCAGCCTGATTGTGGCCGGCACGATTGCGGCCTAACAAAGTCGGATCATGTCCTTGATAAACTGGCCCCACAGGAAAAAAAGGCCACGTTTCGAGTATTGAAAATTTCCGTCTCCGGTGAGCTGGATGATTCCCGCTGCTAGATTGTGTTCCACTTGTTGCCGCATTTCTGCTTCCACACCCTCCTCGACCTGCTCGGGATCCGGCATGCGCAGGTGAGCGGACGCTACCTTCACGCGATCCAGATAGACGTGGTGATCTTTGAGGATTTGATGAAAACAACTCCGCTCGCATGGCACATGGTTCCAGCTTACGTTAGGTGGGCACTGGAGCGTCGGCGCGAAGGGGAAATTCGTCGTCCGCCAGATTTTCCCCTCGTCATCATGCGAAGTGATCGTGATGAAAGCAAAGGCCACATTACTTTGTTCGCACAGACACACCGCCGCGATGGCACGCTCTTCGGGATGCCAGAACAGCCGGAAAAACTGCTTCATCCCCGCCCATTCCCATCCGCAATCCGAAACATGTTCAAAACCGGCTTCTTCCATCGCTGCCGCCGCTTCGGCCGCATTAGGGAAAAACGAGGGGTTCGGAATTTCCCGATAACGCAGTCGATTATTGAGCGGTAAGCGCATCTGGCGAATGCGTGTGAGCAGCTCGATCCACGGCAAAAGAAACCACAGCGCCACGCCGAGCAACCCGCCCATAAAATTTCCCGTGACGAAATAGAACAGGCAGAAACTCGCGCCTAGCAAAGTAAACGCACCGAGTTTCCGCAGACAATTCACCCGCGACGAGCGCAGTGCCACGGCGAGAAGCAGCAAGCCAATGACCGTTAAGGATTCACGCATGGGAATGTCTGCAAACAGCGGGTGGGGAAAATGTCACTCCTCATGAGTCCCACCGATCCCGAAACCGCGCAAGTGCTTGTTTTTTCATCTGTCCACGGTTTCACACCCACGCTTGCCCCAAAAGCTCCTTCAAACGCTCCGGATCACTGGCCGAGGTCTTCGCCACGAAACCACGCGCATGGGCGAAATGCACGTCCTCGCATTCCGCGATCCTCGTGAAATCCAAGCGCGGATTGTCATTGTGCCGGGAGAGGCCGAAGCCCTTGCCGCGCCGGTCCGGATAGACCAAGCCTGCCACTTCCGTCATCGTCGGATGCGAATCAATGAACCGCGCCAACCCCGCCGACGAATCGTCCGCCAGCGGTTCCTCGCGCGGCATGTAAAGCACCGTGAAACCTCCATCCGGCGTGGTGATCCTCCAGAATTCACCTACATCCCCGATGTAATCCAGCCGCGTCCGCAGCGTTTTCACGTAGTTTAAAAGATCCTCGCCGATCCAGCGCATCACCTCCCACAACGGCTCGCCCGGCTCCAGTTTCGCCACTTGGGCGAACCTCCGGAGCAGCGTCGTGTCGATCGGTGAGTTCAGTTTGAAAAGCGTCTCGCGCTCCACCCCCAGCCAGCGCGCGGTGTCCACCGGCCCGCGCGTGTCGAACCATTCTGCCGGCTCCAGCCAATCGCAGAACGCCCGTGCATCCTCGTAAATCCCGAGATGCTGCAAAACCAAACTCAGCGAACACGTCGGCGGGTGGTCCTTCGGAAACTGATGATGATCGAAATTTCCCCGCTCCGGCGCATGCTCGTGACCCACATCCACGACCGCCGTGGAAACATCCGCCAGATCCTCCGGAGTCGGCTCACGACGCACGATGGTCACTGGGTTTTCAGCGAGTAAAAGACAGCAGGCGAGGAACTCGTCCTTATGCGAGCCGCCGGGGTGGGTGAGGATTTGAGAGAAATTCATGGGGAAACGCACTCTAGCGTGGATGCGAGGGTTGGGAAGGTTTTTGAAAAGTAGTGAAGGACTTCAGTCCGCTCTTCCCGCTGCGATGAAGAACGGACTAAAGTCCTAGACTACTTTACGCGATCATCTAGCGATTTGAACATTGCCTGCACTTCCGTATCTACTTACTTTACCTCAATGAAACTCCGCATCAAACGCATCTCTCCCTTGTCGTTAGCGCTCACGCTTGGGGGAATTTATTTTGTAATCGGCTGTTTTGTGGCACTGCTTAACATCTTTGGCGCGAATGCAGGAGCAAATGTGTCGCTGAGTGGTCCGCTCGGGATCAACGCTAGTGCCCTGGGGCCGCTAACACTATCCTTGATTTATCCATTCGCGTCATCGCTCATGGGTGCCATCAGTGGCTATGTGATCGCGTGGATTTACAATTTCCTGCCTCGGTTCACTAGAGGATTGGTGATCGAGACGGAAGAAACTGGAAAATACGACAGTTTAGTGTGCCCCTTCCCGGTGACCGTCTGACGAATCGGCGGTGCTTTGGATGGTCTTCGCGCAATCCTTGAAAAAGTAGCGCCAAGGTTCGCTCAGCCCGCGATTACTGAGACAACCTCAGCCGTGATCCTCTTAAGCGATGCAGCGGACAATACTCCGGCCTCATTCACGAACAGGCTCTCGTGGGCGGTGAAGAGCTTGGTTGGGCGGGCATAACTGGTTAGGCGCAGGCTACCTTTTTCGAAATCTCCGCCAGTCAGGGTCACCGCGCGGGTGTCCGCGTAAGATTTGCTAGTGACTTGGCACAGGATCCAGTCGCCCTGTCCAGCGCTAGCCAGCACCACCGCAGGGCGGAGTTTCGATCGTGACAAGTCCGAAAACGGAAATGGCACCAGGATTACAGAGCCTGCTGTAGGTGTGACCATGCGGCATCCTCCTCGGGGCGGTTCCAATCTTGGGCAAGTGATGCTTCACTTAAAAGCGCCGTCTCTTGAGTTGCGGCCGGCTCGTCTTCGAGAATCGTAACCAACGCTCGGTGAGGGCGGTCCAGATGCACGGGTTCCAGCAACTGCACGATGCCGCGCTCGTCAACAGTAGCTTCCACGGTGTGAATCATGAGAAAAGGATACTCTAAGTCGTTTTAGGAACAAGCGTGGATTCCCCAATATCACTTAACGATCGGCGGCGGAGTGGATGCTTGCTTCTCCGGGTGTCCGGCGATGAGCTGGGCTAACAATTCTCCGTTCTGCGGGAGGACGGTGAGTCGTGCGCCGCTGCTGACGACTTTCTGTGTCTCCAAAATCTCGAACATGGCTTCGGAAACTTCGTGGTCTTGGGAGATTTTCTGGAGCGCCTCACCTACGATCTGCGGGCGGATGGCGGCGGCTTTGGCGAACTCGACGGCGGCTTGGCGCTCGGCGGTGCTCGTGATGATGCTCACTTGGTTCGCGCCATCCTGTTTGATGGCGGAGGTGACCTGGCGCAGGCGGTTCACGACTTTGCTCTCGATCTGGCGGATCATCCCGATATCGCGGAAGTGGACTTTCCGGATATAGATGGAGCCGAGTTTGTAGCCCCATTCGTGGGATTTTGGCGAGACTTCGTTGCGCACGGTGTCGCTCATGGCGTGACGATTCACCATCATGGTGCTGAGCGGCATGTTACTGAGGCAGCGGACGGCGGAGTTGCTGACGTTCGCGGATAGAGAACCGCGGGGATCGGAGTTTTTAAACAGATAGGCGACGGGATCACTGATGAACATTTCATGCCAGATTCCGATGCCCATGGGCGCACCTTCCTCGGAGTTGACGGGCTGGCTGCGGAGGTATTCTTGATCTAACCGCATGTCGAGCACATGGCATTGACCGAGCCAGTTTACGATGAAGGCCGCGGGACCGAGTTTCAATAACAGAATGTGCAGGCCGGGCTCATCAATCGTGGCTAACACTTTTCCGAAGAGCACATAGACATTGCATTGACGCTCGCTAACAATGGCGTAAAGGCCGAGCATGCGGCAGAGGCCGAGGAAAAGCGGGAAGCCGATGGCGCAACTCACAAAGGAAATAGCGGTAGCAATAATGAAGTTCATTTTTTGGATTCTACGAAGACTTGATGGGCTTTATCAAAAAGCGAGAGGCGGACGTTGCGAATGTAGGCGCGGAGGGCGTCCGGGCCGTGACGTTTCAAATCGGCAAGTTGTTCAGCGAGGCGGACGAGTGGCTCAACCTCGGCCTGTGCCTTGAGGGTTTCGATTTCCACGGCGCGCCGGGACTGAACGATTTTCTGATCGGCGGAGGCTTGAGCGAGGCTGATGTCAGAGGAAACTTGATTGTAAGCGGTATTAATGGCGGCGAGGGCGGACTCCACTTCCGGCGGCGGATCGATGCCGGTGATGAGCGTGGCATCGAGCACGATGCCGTAGCGGGCGGCGGAGGATTGGCATTCCATATCCATGTGCTCGTTGAGATCGCGGAGGTTTTTCCGGAGATCATTGATAGAAATACCGATGACGGCAGCGCTGTTAGGAGTGCCGTCCTCGTTGAGTGCTGCGGGGGCTTCGAAGTTAGCGATGCGCTCACGCAGCACGGAAACGAAGTAGCCCATGACGTGAGCATAGGGATTTTTAATGCCGAACATGAAGGCATAAAGATTGCGCTCAGAAACGCGGTAACGGATTTGGCCGGTAAGGCCGGTGTTGAGCTGATCCTTGGTGACGGCATCGAGCATCGTGCCATTATAATTAGCGGAACCATCTTCAGGATCCCAAGCCATGTTCACGGTTTCAGTGGCGATGGACATTTTCCGAACGCGCTCCCAGGGCCACTTGAAATACGGACCGCCGGGCGGGATCACGCGGACTTGTGGGTAAACGTAGCGGTTTTTCTGATCGGGATTGAGCGACTCGGAAATCGGGTCGTCCAGCGTGGTGAGGTTACCCACTCGCTCAGCGCGCCCGAAGCTGGTTTTCACCGCACGCTCATTTTGGGCGACGGTGTAGATGCCGGCTACGAGGTAGCGCATGCCAAACCAGAGGATGAAACCGAAAATGCAGCCGAGAATGATAAACATGGGGAAATGAGGTGGACCAGAGGCAAGCTCCCTGGTCGGGCGCAAAATAACAAGGAAGATCGTCCAATGGAAACACGCCGCTATGTGACGAAATTTTCACACAGTCCTGTTTGAAAAATCGCGTTCCATGCCACAATCAAGGTTCGTGGATTATTCAGATGGCTATTTCTCTGCCTCCTTGGGACGCTTTGTGACGAATTTGTCACAATTGTCACCTTGGGGAATCAGGAATGTGCCAATACCAAGCGTGCGTGCGGCGCAATTGTCACAATTCCGTCACACAAACTCCAACCAACAATGCAATCCATGAACTACATCAAACGAGCCGTCCTCGCCAGCAGCGTGATTGGCTGTCTCTCCGCACAAGCCGGAACCGAGCCCGCCGCCGCCACTGATTCCACGCCTTCATCCAGCACTGCCACTGGGCTGTTGGTTGGGAAATTCCCCGGTGACACCGCTTGGGACAAGGCTTGGTCCGCCTTCACGTTATATAAGGACGACAATAATCAGATCCTCCAAGAATTCTCGCTCCAAGGGCGTTTCCAGGTCCAATATGCCGATGGACATTCCGCAAATGGACACTTCGATGTTGAGGACTACAAAGACGCTGGCAAAGACGGCGTTTGGGACGACAAATTTGAAGTGCGCCGCGCCTATTTGGGATTCAAATCGAAGTGGTTCCAGAACTGGAAGTTAGAAGGTCAAATCGACGTGAACACTAACTCCCCGGTAGGTTCGAAATTCCCCTATGCATCAGTCGACGACTACCGCCTCTATAAAGATATTTACGATCTCTATCTTACCTACGTGGCCTCGGACGCTCTGAATATTTCTATCGGTAAACAGGAAATCAAATTCTCCCGCGAACAGGAAATTTCCTCCAAAGAGATCGTGACCTTTGAACGCAGCTTGGTTACTAACATGCTTCACGCAGGAAACCTCACAGGTCTCTGGGTGAACGGTAAGGGAATCCAAGAACATTGGCTATACGACGTGGGTGTATATGCAAACAATCAGGTCCCTGAATTTTCTGAATTCGATGCTGGCGTGCTCTTCCTAGGCAAGATCGGTTATGACTACTCCGCAGAATCCAAACTGGACTCAGCCATCGTTTCCTTCCGTTACGAGCACAACTCGGATCCAGGCTATCAGTCGGCAGTAGATAGTGTTTATTATGGGTATGGAAAGGCCCCGGCTTTCACCGATGCGATCTGTCTTTCTAACGACATCATTCAAGGTCGCTTCGGCCTAACAACTGATATCCTTTACGGTTTCGGATACTCTGGAAACGCTGAACAGAACGGTAAAAATGTCGCTATCGACCAAGCTGACGTGTTCGCCATCAACATCATCCCGACGTATTTCATCGCGGATGGTCTCCAGCTCGCAGGACGCATACAGTTTGCCACTAGCCCTGACGACGTGAACGGCCTCAAACTTGGAAATCGCTACGAAGGTGTCTCCCCTGATTACAAAACCTCAGGTTCCAAAAAAGGCCAAAGATCGTCTGACTCCACCGGTGACGGCTACGTCTCGCTCTATCTGGGGCTGAACTACTACATTTACGGGAACAAGCTCAAGATCATGAATGGTTTGGAGTATTCCCATCTCGCTGGCGGCGACTATGAGGGAACCACATTCCTCTCTGGCCTTCGCATGTCCTTCTAATCCATTACTAGAAATCCTAACTACATATAAACTAACATGAAAACGATCACCACACTCTTCGCAACAGCCGCCATACTTTCCATGGCCAGCGCGCAAACACTCAGTATCAAAGGCTCCGACACCCTCGGCGCTAAGCTTGTTCCTCAACTCGCGGAAGGTTTCAAGGCCGCCGGAAACGGTGGAGTGAAATTTGAAATCGCCGCCGAAGGTTCAACCACCGCCTTCCCCGCGCTGGCGAACGGCACCGCGCAGATCGGCATGTCTTCCCGCAAGGTGAAAGATGACGAACGCACATTTTGCCGGACCAAGGGCATTTATCTCAAGGAACATCCAATATGCCACGACATGATCGTCGTGATCGTTAACAAGAACTCCCCTCTTGCCAAACTCACGAAGGATCAGGTCGCCAAGATCTTCACCGGTCAAATCAAGGACTGGTCAGAAATCGGAGGCACTCCCGGCCCGATCTCGATCTACACGCGGAACACCTCATCCGGCACCTACAAGGATTGGCAGAAGCTCGCCATGGGCGGTCGCGACTACCCATCCAGCTCACTGAAAATGGCCGGGAACGAACAAATCGCCCAAGAGGTAGCGAAGAATAAGAACGGCATCGGTTATGTCGGACTTGCCTATTCGAAGACCGCTGGCACTAAGGCAATCACGGTTGATGGCGTGGAGCCTGTCGCCGCGAATGCCAAGAAATACGCTTATGCTCGTCTGTGCTATCTCTACGCTCCTGAAAAGCCGAGCAATGAGGCCGAAGCATTTATGAAGTATGTAGAGTCAGACGCCGGACAAAACATCGTCCGCAAGGTCGGCTTTATTCCTGTGAAGGACCTGTAAAAGGGTCTTCTCTGTTTTCGGTTGCTATAAAATGAGCATCGCAAGCTCGCTTGCGATGCTCATTTTCTTGTCTAGCCCCGCCAAGCAACGTACTACGACTTCCATATCTCATGTCGCAGGAAGAAATTTCATCGAGTCCCCCTCCTCATCGCTTCCAAAAGCGGGGATTTTCCTGTGAGAAAGCGATCAAATACTTCTTCGCTTCCAATGCCGGCCTGACCATCGTCATTCTGGCTTTAATCATCATTTTCTTGCTCAAGGAAGGACTTGGCTTCTTCCCCGGCTATCAACGTGAGCTTCAAGTCTATCGAATCGCTGGACTCGAATTCGTCGATATTTCCCGGAAAAACCTAACTGCCCACGAACAGCTCACCAGTGTTCTAAATCGCGCCTATTATGCGGAAATCAACGGCCAGTGCGCCCGCCCGTTCAAACGCTCACAGGAAGCCAGCGCCCTTTTTAATGCTTACAGCGAGCGAACAGTAGGCACCCGCGATCTCGTCGTTAACAATTCGCAAGCCACAGGCGACACGAACTCGGAGATGCTTGCCACCCTCAAGGCAAACTACGAAAAACAAAAAACCAACGCCCTCGCAAAGCTCCCCGCCACGCCTCACCTAACGAACAAGGAGCGTGTGGATCTGATCGAATCCATCCGCATTCGCGCCATCGATTCAACCGAAGATCCGCCGCTCGTCGTAGCACTCACCGCAGAATACGCCGCTGCACAACAGAAACATTCGGAACCGCTGCAAGGCATGCGAGCCACCATCGATGCCTTCGAGTCCTCCGGCTCGGAGCTCAGCTCACTGGTTTCGGAAATGACGGAATCCGTCACGGCGACGAAAGATAAAATCCAGAGTGCCGATATCATCGAAAAAGATAGAAAGACCCTTCTCGATGCTGCCGCCCATGCCAAGGATCCCGTGGAGCGGGAAAAACTAACTGCCGATGCAAAAGCGTCCATTTTAGAGAGGCCCGACATTGAAGGGC
>JAYVNE010000042.1:0-6783 GCA_043758615.1 Akkermansiaceae bacterium | reverse complement strand
AACCTGTGAAAATCAACTACCGAATACAGTGTAGAAGTGGGCTGGAAAGTCCATATGTTGATTTTAGGTGAAATTCTAAGTCCGACAAACTGCTAGCCGGATTTCGAGAACCTTGCAGCTTCCGGACGATCCGAGATCCTGGAGCGACGAGGACGTGCTCGTTTATCAGCAGGCGGCGGGCGAAGATTTGCCGGGGAATGTGGTGGTCGGCCACGAGTGTCTGCGCCGTGCCTTGGCGAGATCCGCCGATCTGCCGGGAGGGAATGCAATTTCCGAAGCGGATCGGGAGTCGTGTTACCCGCAGCAGGCGATGGAGATCGCACGAAGTCTTCCCGGATCGTCAGCGGGCGGCGAGCAGCCGAAGTTTCTCGTCACGCTGCGCGATGACAGCGGTGGATTCCAACCGGTGCTGGTGAAGTTTTCCGCGCCGATGGATCAACCGACTGGCCGACGTTGGGCGGATCTGCTGCTATGCGAATTTCACGCCCATCAAGTGTTGGCGGAGGCGGGACTCTCGAATCCCGGTGCTCGACTCCTGGATGCGAATGGGCGTCGTTTCCTTGAAATTCCGCGCTTTGACCGGGTCGGTGCTGGCGGCCGACGGGGCGTGGTGACGTTAGAGGCCTTGGCTTCGTCGATGATCGGTCACTTGTCTCGGAATTGGGCAGATGCGGCGGCGGAATTGCAGCGGCGCGGGCTGATCGATGCCAGCAATCTAGCAACGATTCGGCGGCTGCATGCCTTTGGAGAATTGATAGGAAATACGGACATGCACTTCGGAAATCTCGCGTTTTTTCTAGAGGATGGTGCGCAACTTCGGGTGACACCCGCCTACGACATGCTTCCGATGCTGTGGGCACCCGGTAATCAGGGAGAGCTGATAGATCGGTGTCTCTCACTCGCGCCGCCTTTGCCTGCTTTTGCGGATTCTTGGCGCGAGGCAGCAGTCTTGGCGGAGGATTTTTGGAGCAGGGTGGCGACCGATGATCGCGTTTCGGCGGAGTTCGTCCAGATGGCTCGCGTAGGCGGAACTTCGGTCACGCAACTGCGGCGGCATGTCGGCTAATTGGAAATCAACCCGTCGTGCGCAGTCCGGAGGCGATCGCATTGATCGAGAGCAATAGCTTGGGCAAAAGCGCATCCGCCTCGGTCATCTGTTCTTTTGCGACGTGACCACGCCATTCGCGCAGCAAGTTGATCTGCTGCTGGTGGAGAACCCGCAGCGGAGCCTCGCGGATGTGCAGCGTCTTTGCCATCCGTGGGCGGCGGTCCTGCATTTCGCCTGCGAAGAGTTCGGTGAGGAGTGACTTCGTGAGTTCGAATTCCTCGATGATCCAGCTGAGAAATTCCTCGCGGAGGATCGGATCTTCCACGAGGCCCGCATAATCACTCATGAGATCTAGATTCGCCGAAGCGAGATTGGTTTCCACGTTGGTGAGCACGTAGCTCAGGAAAGTGGATTGAGGCAACGCTTTTTTCAGCTCCACAAAACCCGCCGGATCATCCTTTTTCAAGCTTGCTAGACCCGAGCCCACACCGAACCAGCCTGGTAGATAGAATCGCGCCTGAGTCCATGAGAAAACCCATGGAATCGCGCGCAAATCGCTGATAGAAAACCCCTTTTTGCCCGTGCGCCGCGCCGGGCGTGAGCCGATCCGTGAGTTCTCCAGCGCATCGATCGGTGTCGCCTGACGGTAAAATTCGATGAAACCGTCTGCTTTGAGGAATTTTTGATAGGCGGCCTGACTGCTCTCGCCGAGCTTTTGCATGAATGCCTCGCACGGGTCTTCCGTGGCGGGTAAGTGGCGGTGATGCGCCGTGGTCACCGCTGCGCCCGCTAACAAAAGTTCGAGATTGTAGGTAGCATTGGCGACGTTTGCATACTTCTGCGCGATCGTCTCGCCCTGCTCTGTCATGCGGAATCCGCCGCTCATCGCGCCGTAGGGGAGTGCGGCCATGAACCAATGGGTAGGCCCCGCGCCACGAGAGATCGTGCCGCCGCGGCCGTGGAAGAAGCAGAGTTTCAGGCGCTGCTCTTGGCCGACTTTGGTCAGTGCGGATTGCGCGCGTTGCAGAGCAAACTGTGCTGCTAGAATTCCGCAATCTTTGTTAGAATCGGAGTAGCCGAGCATCACTTGCTGTGTGGGTGTCTCGCCACCTGACTTGTGGGACCGTTTGGTCAGCGGATGGACCAGGAAACTCTTTAAAATTCCCGGTGAGCGATCCAGATCATCCATCGTTTCGAAAAGCGGAACGACCGGCAGCGGACAAACCAAGCCATCATCCGTTAGTTCCATGAGCCCAGCCTCGCGAGCCAGCAGGTAAACGCCTAACAAATCAGAGAGCTGCCGCGTCATGGAAACGATCAGAGCGCCCAAGCCGGCGGTGCCCCAGGCGCTGCGATGCCTCACCAGCACGCGATAACAATTCAGCACCTCATCCGCCTCGCCGCCGAGACGGATGTCATCGTGCAGAAAGGGGCGCCCCGAGGTCAGCTCCGAGTTGAGAAATTCCACACGCTTTTCCTCCGGCCATGAGGTATAATTTTCTCCATCCGCCACCCCTGCAGCGGCTAACAACTGGCTGATCGCTTTGTCGTGGAATTCTGAGTTCTGGCGGACGTCGAGAGTTGCTAGATGGAAGCCGAAAATTTCTAACTTGTGCCGCAGTGGGCGGATCACGTCTTCTTCTAGCAGGTGGCAGCCCGCTTCTGCTAGGGTGCGCGAGAGGAGGTTCAAATCGTCCACTAAACAGGCTGGATTGGTATAGCCCGGTTTGCCCTTGGTTTGTTCGCGCAGGCGCAGAGCCATCAGGTCCGCCATTTGCCGCCAGGGCTCCTCGGAGTGGCGGTCCATGATATCCGCCACGCCTTCATCGGACTTCACGAGCGTCACCAGTTGATCGATCCGCGCCTGAAGCTCCGGCGGCACGGGTGTGAGATAGCGGGAAAGGGTGAGTTGCGATGCCAGCCCGTGGAGCTCGCGTTGGAGCAGATCGAAGGCGGAATGGCGCAGGGTCTGGAGAGTGATTTCCGTCACTTCGGGAGTCACTAACGGGTGCCCGTCACGGTCGCCGCCGATCCATGTTCCGAAATGCAAACGAGGGATATTTCCGGCTGAGCGCAGTAATTCTAACGGCAGCCCCGCATCGCGCCAAGCCTCGGTGAAGTGCAGGTCCAGGCGATTGATCGCTGAGGGAAAAAGATCCCGCAGATAGTGCGTGGCATTCCGCAGCTCGCTGGTGATATCCGGGCGGACGAGGTGAATTTCCGCCGTGCGCCAGAGAATTTCGAGCGTCGTTACCACTCGTTCGCGGATGCGACGGCGTTCGCGCTCGGTGTATTTCGGAAACTCGTTGCGCACCATTTCTTCATAGAGCGCCCGATGCCGCTCACGGATACTGGAACGCTTTGCCTCGGTCGGATGCGCGGTGAGAACCGGCTCGACAATAACATCTTTCAGCACGGCCAGAATTTCCTCGGGGGAAAGTTTCATCGCCCGTAAATCCCGCAGCGCCTGAGGCCATAAGCCTCGGATGGATTCCGCTCCCAGCGCTTTCTCACGCTCGCGTCGGATTTCAGCGGCCACCCGCTCTTCGACCATGTTAAGCAATTGAAAGCCGATTGAATAAAGCTGCGGCAGGCCCTCGGGTGCCATTCCTGCTTCGGGTTCGCGCCCGGACCACGGCAGATACGGCAGCAATTCCGTTTCTCCCGTGCTTTTCAAAGCCTCTTCCAGGCAGCCCAGCAGGTATTGCAAGCGCTCATCAATTAGATCAAATCCTTCCAGCCGGAGCTGTTCACGAATCGGGTTTACGGGAGTTTCAGTCATGCGTGCGGCCTTTTAAGCACAATCCAAGCCGAATCGGAAAGCGGATATACCTTTTGCTGCCCATCCTGCGGAAATCATGACAAATTTTCCACGATCCATGATCCGTGCTTGAGGAATGCCTCGAAAACCGGAGCTGGATTTCACTCGGACATTTTCTTCCGGTCTCGCGAAAGCGTAGCGGAAAATCTCCTCGCCATCGAAGGGTGGATGCTTGAAAGTTCCAGCGTTCTCCAATGTCATGACAACTCCAGATTCATTCATCCCGCATCCCTCACTCGCCGAAGAGTGGGACAATCCGGCCATGACGGAATTCAAGCGTCAGGAGGCCGAGGAGAGGGTGGCGTTTGGACTCTCCCAAGAAGCCAGCAGGTGGCTGGAGATGATGAAGGAATCAAAGGCTGCCAATGTGAGCATCCGCGTCTATCAACCGAGATCCAGGAATTTTCCCTTCAAGCCTGTGAGGCTCCCTTGGTGAGATGAAACCGACTGACGAGCGTCCATTCTGCCTTGATGACTTTCGTCCATTTCTCAAATTATTAGTTGAGAGTGAGGACGAGAGTATTCTTGTAGGAGGGCTGGCAGTCTCAGCTTGGGGCGAGCTATTTCTGGATGGAGCGGAGTTTGGGCGATTTGACCTTCCGATATTCAGCAAGGATATCGACCTCAGAGGGCGAAAGATCACCTGCATGACCTTGACGAGGAGCATGCAAATGGACGGGGCAATTCTCAGAGGCATGGCGGCAGATGTGAGGAAGAACGCCCCCCATATGGGGCGGGTTTTCGCTGCCTCTGTGATATGGCGGGATTGCAAAACTTCGGTTGAAGTTCTGGAGCGTTTGCCTGGTCTCGACTCGGGGATTGACTCCCCTCCGGTGGGAACTCCCATCAGTCCCTTTGAAGATTTGATTTTGCTCGATCCCTGCTCGCTCTTCATCTGCAAGTTACACGCAGCAAATACCCGCCCCGAGGGGCAGGCGGGAAATGATGTGAAGCACCTTGCCATCCTGGCGCGCGTGATCCCGCGTTTCCTTGCGAAGCTGCGCTCGGTGACGGTCCCAGGCTATGATGGGAAAGAGGATGCGGAGCGCTTGTTGCTGAAAATCGAAGCCTGCGAGGCAGGCCGGGATGTTTTTACGATTCCAATGTCTGCGGACGATCTGGCCTTTCTCATTGAGGCGTTGCGCCAGCATTTGAAATCATAGCGAGTTTCATGGTGAAAAACCCGCGCTTGGACATTCCTCGGTCGTGGGCTAGGACAGCCCGCGTGAATGCATGGTATCTGGCTCTGGAAGTGGTGAAAGCTTGTCTCAAGGCGGGCGTGCGCGAGTTTGTCGTCTGCGCCGGGGCCCGCAATGCCGCCTTGCTCGAGGCGCTGGCGCGGGCGGAAGCCGCGGGATCGGTGCGGGTCTGGCGGCATTTTGAAGAGCGCAGCGCAGGTTTTTTCGCACTGGGTCGAACGATGGAAACTAGCCAACCCTGCGCAGTAATCACCACCAGCGGCACGGCGGCGGCGGAGCTTTTACCATCGGTCATCGAGGCACACTATCAGGCACGTCCTTTGGTCGCGATCACTGCGGACCGCCCGGCTGAGTTTCGCGGGACGGGGGCACCGCAGTCGATCGAGCAACCGGGGATTTTCGGGAACTACGCTTGGCAGGGGAGTTTCGCTGATTGGGATGGGAAACAACCGCTGCATCTCAATGTCGAGTTTGAGGAAATGTTTGAAGCGGATGGGGAAGATTTTTCTAACGAGACGGTGGGGGGATTTGTTCCAGCCATCGAGCGTCTCAATGTCGCTGCGCTGGCGAAGTGGCTGCGCGAGGACGATCACAAGGGCATTGTCGTGCTCGTTGGTGGCTTGGAGCCCGACGAACGCGAGGAGGTTTTTCATTTTTGCCAAGACCTCGGAGCGCCGCTCATCGCGGAGGCGACCAGTGGGTTGCGTGAGGCCTTGCAATCGCTGGCGATCCACGATGGCGACCGCGTTTTAAAGGCCGCGCCGCCTAGCAGAATTCTGCGGTTAGGTGACGTGCCAAGCGGGCGGTTTTGGCGCGATTTAGAAACGCTGCCGGACGTTTCCGTGTGGTCGGTGTGTCGCAATGGCCTGCCTGGCTTGGCTCGTGACTCCAAGGTGGTGCGCGGCCCCTTGGAGCGGGTGCTGCCGGCGATCGGGGAAATTGAACTGGCGGATGACGCGATGGATTATCTATCCGCTGCTGGCAGCCGTGCGGTGAAAATTGACGAACTTCTCGAAGCGTATCCCGATAGCGAACCCGCGCTGCTCCGAACACTTTCCCACTACGCTTCCATCGGTGGCGGCTTGTTTCTCGGTAACAGCATGCCGATCCGTGAGTGGAATCTTTTCGCCCAATGGCATCACCCGATCCAATCCGTCCGCGCGAATCGTGGGGCAAATGGCATCGATGGCCAAGTGAGCACTTGGCTCGGGTGGTCCGCAGATGTGAGTGAAACGTGGGCGGTCGTCGGTGATCTAACTGCCATCTACGATCTTGCCGGGCCTTTCGTGCTCGGGCAAATCAACACCGAAGGCCGCGTGCTCGCCGTGATCAATAATGGTGGGGGAAAAATTTTCGAGCGACTGCCGCGCCTGCAAGCGATGAGTCCCCGCGCCATTGAGTGGATGATCAACCCTCAAAGCGCCGATCTCTCCGGCCTCGCCATACTCTGGGGCATGAGGCATTTGCGGGTTCGTCAGGTCGATGACTTCGATCAATTCGAAGCTGGGGAAAAAACGCTGCTGCTAGAAATCATTCCGAACGCCAAACAAACAGTGGATTTCTGGGCGGCTTGGGATCGCATGGCGGTTTGAAGTGCCGGCGAATTTCCCAGCGCCTAGCTCTACTTTGTTATCTTGAAAAGATTATACTTGCGTTTGACTCCCAAGTTGTTGGAATCCCAGACATGACCCTACCACGGGCCTCCTAATCGTTCC
>JAYVNE010000041.1:0-6811 GCA_043758615.1 Akkermansiaceae bacterium | reverse complement strand
TTCCAGACTCCAGGGCAGGGTGGATTCTGGTCATGAAGAGGGAATTTGCTCGTCCGGCTCGGTTTTTGGGTTGCCTCGGGAGGGGTTCGGGAGACGATGGCGGCGCATGGCGTACACGGCTGATAAGGCATTTGAATTGATCTCCTCCGCGCATCAACGTGGGCGCTTGGCTCACGCATTCCTGATCAGCGGGGCGCACGGCAGCGGGAAGGAAAATCTCGCCGCTCGGATCATTCAGTTAGTGAACGGGGGAGCGCAGGCGGGTGGCTTCGACCTTTTTGGCGAACCCGTCGTGATCGATGCCCCGCCGCTCGACGATCTCGAAAGTGGCTGGGTGAGAATCCTCCGGCCGCGCATGAAATCCCGACGCATCGGTGTGGAGGAAATCCGTGATCTCGAACACACCCTGCACCTCGCCGCACCCGGCGGGGCATGTAAAGTCGGCGTGATCACCGAGGCGGACCGCATGAACGATCAATCGGCGAATGCTTTTTTGAAAACTCTCGAAGAACCGCCGCAAAACACTTTGTTGCTTCTTCTCACGGCGAACCCCCAACGCCTGTTACCGACGATTCTCTCCCGCTGCGTGCGGCTCCCGTTGTTAGGTGGTCAAGCTCTTCTAGCAGATGGAGGCGCGGAGTTGGTGGCAGCGTTGAATGGCGCGGCCTCACGTGGATTCGGCACACCGGTCGCCGCGCTGCATTTGAAAGCTGCTTTTACTGGGTTTCTCTCGGAAATCCGCGGGGAAGCGGAAGCTGCGGCGAAGGCAGCGGAGAAAGAAGAGACCGCCATCTATCGGGATACGACCGATGGGAAATGGCTCAAAGAGCGCGAGGATTTCCACAAAGCCTCCGCCGAGGCCGAATACCTCGATGCCCGCAACCGCCTTTTCGACGTGCTCATGGCATGGATGGCGGATTTGTTGCGGTTGAAAGTGAAATCCGGCGGCTTGGATTTCCCTGAATCCGCCCCCGCGCTCTCCAAAATCGCTGAGGGTGAGTCGGAAACGAAGTTGCTCAAACGCATGGAAGCTCTCGATTCACTGCGTCGCACGTTAGAGACCAATGCATTTGAACCGCTGGCAATCGAGGTGGGATTTTTAAAGGCCTTTGGTTAACCCGGAGTGTCGGCCTCATTAGGTCACATGCGGTTTGATTCCTTCAAGGCACCGAAATAAAATCCGCGCCCAACTTGTCGCTGTGCTTGCCCGGGAGCTTGAGTTTGATAGGAAAAGGATGTGGCGCAACAAAGTGACGTGCGAGAAGTTCTCCAATATATCCCCCAATTCCGGGGGAAGGTATTTTTCGTGCTCATTGAGGCCGGGCTGCTACCGGAGCCTGCGGTCGCGGAAACCCTGTTGGATCTAGCGGTTCTTGAAGACCTTGGAGTGAAACTCATCCTCGGAGTGCTCGGCGGCGATTTGAAGGATCTCTACGATTGGACGCTCGAGTGCGAAATCATGGCCGCCCGCGTTTCCCGCCCCATCACCGACCCGATGGCAGTTAAGGAAGCCCTTGAAATCCTTGCCCGTGGCCAATCCGTGGTCATCGATGCTTCTACGACCGGGCCACTGGATTCACCTGTAGTGGACTTCGCCTTGCGCGTCGGTGCGGCCAAGGTGATCACATTGTTAGAGGAGGCGATCCTCATCGACGGTGCCCCCGCCCACGCGATTCGTGCAGCCGATGCCGAGGCGCTGGCAGCGTGCGCTGACCCTGCGAGTGCTGCACTTCTCCGTGCCGCTGCTGAGGCGTGCCACCGGGGCGTGCCACGGGTGCACGTGCTCAATGGCCGACAACAGGGTGTGTTAGTGGATGAACTTTTTTCTAACGAAGGCGTTGGCACCATGGTCCACGCGGACAGCTATCGGATCATCCGGAAACTTCGAGAGGAGGATATTCCTGAGCTGCTAGGGATGATCGGGCGTTCCGTGCGCAGGACGAAATTGGTCGAACGCACGTATGAGGACATCCAATCTCGCATCGATGATTTTTACGTAATGGCCATCGATGACAACGTCGTCGGTTGCGTGGCGTTGCATGAGTATCCAGACGAACACACGGCGGAAGTCGCTTGTCTTTACGTGAAAATGGCACACGAGGGCAGGGGATACGGCATTGAGCTAGTGCGCTTTGTAGAAAAGGTGGCCCGCGAGAATGGCATCCCGCGGGTTTTCGCGCTGAGCAACCGAGCTGCCGATTTCTTTTCGGTGAAACTCGGTTATTCCTGTGCGACGGTAGTTGACCTACCAAGCCGCCGCCGCGAGCAGTATGAGGCAAGCGGCCGTGACTCGTTAGTTTTTTCTCTGGAGCTAGATTGAACTCTCACCCTTGTAAAATCCATGAAACTCAAATTCTGCGGTGCCGCCGGAACGACTACCGGGTCGCAACATCTGTTGGAAGTAAACGGCAAACGCATCCTCCTCGACTGCGGGCTCTATCAGGGGTCGCGCGCCCATGCCTATGACGTAAATTGCGCGTTTCGTTATTTTGATCCGAAGTCAATCGACGCCGTGATTCTTTCACACGCCCACATCGACCACAGTGGCAATCTTCCGAATCTAACCAGCAATGGTTACACCGGAAACATTTATGCCACCCACGCGACCCGGGATCTCTGTCAGATCATGCTCGCGGACTCTGCGCGGATTCAGGAGGGCGATATTGATTGGCTGAACAAACATCGGAAAAAAGACGGACTCGAACCCGCTGAGCCCCTCTACACCGAGCACGAGGCGGAACTCTGTCTGCGCCAATTCGTGAGCGTAAACTATGATCGCCCCCTGCAAGTGGCGGAGGGTGTCGTCGTTCGTTTCATTGATGCCGGCCATATTCTCGGCAGCGCCCAAGTGCTCTTGGAAATCAATGACCAGGCCGATGGAAAAAAGAAACGTTTCCTCTTTTCCGGCGATGTCGGACGCGGTGGAAACGAAGTTCTGCGTGATCCAGTGCCCGTGCCTGATGTCGATTTTCTGTTAATGGAAAGTACCTACGGCGGCCGCGAACACGAGGCACCTCCGGGCGTCGGCGAACACTTTGCCGAAATCATCCGAGACGCCGTGAAACGCGGTGGAAAGATTCTGATCCCAGCATTTGCGGTCGAGCGCACGCAGCAAATTCTCTTCGTGCTCCACGAGCTCTTTGAAAGCGGTGAAATTCCGAGTGTCCCCGTCTATGTGGACAGTCCTCTCGCTGTTAGCGCCACCGAGATCTATCGGCTTCATCCGGATGCCTTTAATGAGGAAGTCTATCAATCTTTGTTTGAGCGGGAAAACCCCTTCGGTTTTGATAATCTAACGCTTGTTCGCTCGGTTACTGGATCGAAGGCCTTGAATGACATTCACGGCGTGGCCATCATCATCTCCGCTTCCGGTATGTGCGAGGCGGGGCGCATCCTGCATCACCTGAAGAACAACATCAGCGACCCGAAAACGACGGTGCTCTTCGTTGGTTACTGTGCGGATAATACCCTGGGTCGCAAGATTCGTGACCACGAATCGGAAGTTCCCATTCTCGGCGGTCGCTACAAAGTGCGCGCGAAAGTCGAGATCATCGATTCCTTTTCCGGCCATGCAGATCACTCAGAACTGCTCGACTATTTTGATCGAATGAGCGGCCCGAAACAGCGTGTTTGGCTTGTCCACGGTGAACCCGACCACGCGGAATGTCTCCGTGCTGCCCTCGCCGCACGCCATAGCGGTTCCATCGAGGTGGCCGTGCTTGGCAACGAGGTTGAGTTTTGAAAAAGGAAAAACTCACGCCTCCTGAAATTTAAGCAATATTTCCGCTTGATGAATCAGGGGGCCTCGTCGCACCGTTTTTGCACATGGAAGTATCGAAGAAAACATCACCGAACGCGACGGAGTTGATCGACTGGTTAAACGACGAAGGTGTCCTTGAATTGGATTGGGATTTCCCCGAAGATGGAGATCTAGCAGGCGCAGGATTGGACTCGATGGCGGTGATGCAATTGGTCGTCGCTGTGGAAGACCGCTGGCACCTCGAACTCGGTCCTGAAGATCTAACGAAGGCGAATCTAGCAACTCCGATTACCTTGGCGGCTCTGATCGCCGGAAGGACTTCATGAAGCCTCCGTGCGGGTTGTTTGATCTCGCCGTAATCGGTGGCGGTAGCGCAGGGCTCGCCGCTGCTGTGACCGCCGCGAGAACGGGTGCCCGCACATTGCTCATCGACCGGCACGGATTTACCGGTGGCATGGGCACGGCCTCACTCGTGCATACCTTTTGCGGACTTTATTTATTGCGGGCTGAACCGGGAGCCGTCATCGCCAATCCGGGGTTCGCTTCGGAAATCGCCGGGCTCATGATCCAAGCGACCGGCATCGGCCCGCAGCGAATGGGGCGGGTTGATGTTTTACCGCAGCATCCTGTGGACTTCGTGTGCATTGCGGATGAACTCATCGCTGCCGAGCCATCGCTCGAACTTCGCTTGCACACGGAAGTCAGCGGCGTATCGCGAAATGATGAGCATTGGGAAATTCAACTTTGCGGGCGAGCGGGCATGGATCGGGTGCTTGCGAGAAAATTGATAGATGCTTCGGGTGACGCGGTCGTCGCAGGTTTGTTAGGCGGCGGCTCGGTGATGGCGGAAAGCCCGAGGCTGCAACGTCCGGCTTACGTTTTCGGCGTTCATAGCGCAGCATCGATGTCAGAGGAATCCAGACTGCACACCGCTGGACTGATCGTGGAGGGCATACGCGGCGGCCACATTCCGGTAGATGCACTCGGAATTTCGTTCCGTGCATCTGGCAGGCCCGGAGAAATTTTCGGCAGCATCGATCTTGCGGGCAGCGATGGCGTTTCGAATTTCAATCCTCTCGATACCGCATGCCTAACTGATCTTGAGGTCCGGGGTCGCCGAATTGCCACCCAAGTCCTGCGCTGGCTTTGCGCGCGCTCGGAATCCTGGCAGGATGCATATATCAGCCATTGGCCGGTGCGCGCGGGCATCCGTGAGAGCCGCCGATGGATCGGGGAATACACCCTCACCGGCACGGATGTGCTTGCAGGCAAGCGTTTCGATGATGAAGTCGCCCTTGCCACTTGGCCGATGGAATTTCGCGAGGATGCGAAAGGCCCAAAACTCCGTTACCCCGAAGGCACCCGCCCCGCGGGAATCCCGCTACGCTGCCTGCGCCCGTTAGGAATTCAAGATCTCTGGGTCGCGGGTCGTTGTATCTCTGCAGATCACGAAGCCCAAGCATCTATCCGTGTCATGGGCACCTGCTTCGCCACCGGAGAAGCGGCAGGACGCGCCGCAGTTGGGTAAAATGCCCGGTCATTCAATTAGAACTCCCGGTAGGCAACTTAGCTCACCACCATGGCCATCCTGATAGATATCGAACCGCAGGTTCCAGCCGAGCCACGGCGCATCGGCACACACGGTCGATGCGGTCGATGCGGTCGATGCGGTCCAAACCCATCCGGCAGCTTGGGCCGCGAACACAAAACGCATAAGAAGTCCCCCCGAACCACCCCGGGCTTGTTCAACCCAACGGCGCAGCCGAAGTCTTCGCTGTCGCTCAGCCTTCGCAGCACCCTTTATTGTTAGGCGTTCGGTCAGATTGCCAAAAGGCTTCGCACGGAAATGTCTTCATCCACGTCCTCCCAGTGAATCCCGACTCCCCGACCAATGAGACTCCAATTGGTGCGTTGAGCGGGAATAGCACGCAACAATCGCGGATACCATTCGAGCGGTGCTGAAACGCTCCGACCGTCTGCCAGCGTGACTCCGCAAGTTCGATGGGCTTCAGCCAGAATTTGGCGTAACGCTCGGTTTGCTGGACATGGATGTGGCGTGGCTCCATGCCCTCACGGCTGAAAAAGAAAAAGCGGTATCCGCGAACTCGAAGCACTTCTGGCATTCGCGCAGTGTATCGGAGCAGAATCTGAGCGCATGGTTAGGCCGCGTTCGCGTTCTGAGGGAAGCATCAAAAGCCAATCGCATAGGTAACGAATCCGCAGACGACTACCATAAGCACCAAGGCGAAAAGAAAGATGCTGTCGGCCCAACGCTCGACGCGGTGCATCCGGCGTTCGCTGCGCGTCCGCAACGCCCAGTATGACAAAAAACACGAGACGAGGAAGAGAAACGCGTCCGCCGCAAGAAAGTCGTCAGCAAGAGTCTCGGCCTTCCGAGTGGAAATTACGACGCGAAGGATGCCAATGACGGTGAGGCACACACCGACCATCCCAGCAGACACGGCGAAGATGTGAACACAGATGTCTGCTTCGAGTGGCGTTCGTGAATCCGGGCCAGGCATATTGGGAGCGATGTGGTTAGCGGCCTAACGACCCCAAGCTCAGCGACGGCGGAGCGTGGCGCGGCGCGTGCCCAACGGCGGAACGAACGAACGACGCCCAAATGTAGCTGACGCCCCGCTCGCAGAAAGCACGCGCAGTGACACGCGGAGCCGAACGGTGCAGCGCATTATTGTTAGGCATTGCGGTCATAGCGTCATGTGCTCGTTCCATGTGTTGCGAACGGCTGCCAAATCTGCGTCGCTCAACACACCAAGACGCCGCAGAAAAATGGTCTTCTCTGCGGTCACAAGTCGGTCGAGACGCGCGACCGAAGGCTTGAGCAGCCCGGCTGCCTTCCAGTCGGTGAGTGTGACATCGAGTGTCCCGGTGCGACTCACTGAAGTGACGCGACAGATGACGGCATCCTGCTGAAGGTCGAAAAGCACAAGAGCCGGACGAATCTTGCTTCCGGTTCCCGATGTGAACGGGAACTGACAAATGAAAACCTCCCCAAACATCAGCGGCAGGAGTCGTAGATGGCGTCCTCCG
>JAYVNE010000040.1:0-6844 GCA_043758615.1 Akkermansiaceae bacterium | reverse complement strand
AACCTGTGAAAATCAACTACCGAATACAGTGTAGAAGTGGGCTGGAAAGTCCATATGTTGATTTTAGGTGAAATTCTAAGTCCGACAAACTGCTAGAGGCAGCTGAGGGTGCGGATTTGGTACGCTTGGAAATCTTAGAGGACGTGGCGGATTTTCTTGAGATCGTCCCCGCAGCGACACCGTTAGAAATCAACGCCAGCATCGCCGCGCTGGGCAACGGTGGCGGCAATGGCGTGATCTCCGTAGAAAAAGGCAAGATCCTCGGTACCAGCGGGGATTCGCTGGAAGTTGACGCAGGAATCATTCAAGGAAATAGCGGTGGCCCGGTGGTGGACGAGTTGTCGGGTAAGGCGATCGGGCTGGTGACCCACCTCACGAACGAGAGGAAGGATGTCTGGGCACAAGGCACCCGCCAAGGCGAAGTCCGCCGTTTTGCCTGCCGCCTGAACAAGGAGTGGAAATGGAAGGTGATGAAAATCGGAACTTTTCTAGCAGAAGGGAAGTCGCTGGCAGAATTCGATAATCTCACTCGCCTTTGCTTTGCGGTGGCACAGCTTCAACCCTTGCAAAACGGGCTGCGGCTCGAAGCCGAAGTCGGCGGTAATACAAGTGCGATGGAAATTCTCCTACAGAACCAGAACAACGAGCTGGTGAAGTCCTTGATGGCCATGAACAACGAACTCGCATCCCGCAAAAACGTCATGAGCGTGCCGGATTTAAAGAAAAAATTTCGCAGTCTGCTAGGTCAAATTCAGTCACAAGCCGTGAGGTCAAACGAGGCAATGAAGCCACAGGTTTTCGCTTGGTTCCACCGCAGCCGCGCCGAAGGTTCCATCGAGGCGCGCAAACAATGCCTCGCCGCAATCCAGTTGAATCTGGACAACCTGAGGTGATAGAGAAGCGGAGCCGCAATTCTCTCCTTCAAGCTGCGGCCTTGCAGGTCATTTCGCTCGTCATTGCCGTGGACTTGCTGAAAATGCAGGCCCATTCATGAGCGGCATTTCCAACTCACCACCCGTCACTGAAGTCCGCAGGCTGCGGGAGCTCTCGCCGCAACAGGTGCGCTCGGGCTTGGCGGCATGGCTCGGGTGGCTTTTCGATGGGTTAGACATGCACTTATACACGCTCGTGGCTACGGCGTTCGTGGCGCAGTTGTTGATGACAAGTGAGGCCGACCCAGAGGTGGGGAAAAAGGCATCGATCATCCAAGCGGCCTTTCTCGTGGGCTGGGCATTGGGCGGTGGTTTTTTTGGCCGGGTGGCGGATCTGCTAGGCCGGAGCAAGGCGCTGGTCCTAACGATTCTAACTTACGCCTGTTTCACCGGCCTGTCGTATTTCTCACAAGAATGGTGGCACTTGCTGGTGTTCCGTTTTCTGGCCGCTCTAGGAATCGGCGGGGAGTGGGCGGTGGGAGCATCGCTTTTATCAGAAACGTGGCCGAAAAAATGGCGGCCATGGATCGCGGCGACTTTACAAAGCGCGGTGAATTGCGGGATTTTGTTAGCCTGTCTGGCAGGAGCCTTGCTCAAGGGGCACCCGCCACAATGGATTTTTCTTGTAGGGATTTTACCGGCTTTCATCACGCTATGGATTCGCAGCGCAGTGCCGGAAACAGAGGAATGGACGGAGGCGAGAAAAGGCCGGGCCGTGCCCAAGATCCGCGAGCTATTCGGGCCAGAAGTGCGGAGCGTGACGTGGCGGGTCATGTTAATTTGCGCGGTTTCTCTAACGGCGCATTGGACCTTTATGTTCTGGCAGCAAAGTTATATCCGCAGTTTGCCGGAGGTGGGGAATTTGAAAGCAGCGAAGGACGGGGCGACGGTGATGGCGCTGTTATGGATTATGGTGGGCTCGCTGATTGGAAATTTCGCGGCGGGTGGATTGGCAGGATGGATCGGCTATGGGCGTGCGATTGCGCTGATGTTAGCTGGGTATTTCGTGGTGATGTGGTTTACCTTCTCCAGCGTGCACAGCTTGCAGGAGACCTACGGATTGTTCGCGATCATCGGCGTGATGCAGGGGTGTTTCGGGCTGTTCACGATGTGCCTGCCGCCGTTGTTTCCGGTGTTGCTGCGGAGCACGGGCGCGGGATTTTGTTATAATATTGGGCGCGTCCTCTCTGCGGTGGGCGTGGTGTTTTTCGGGATCTATAATAAGGTGCAGGGTGACTATGCGGGAGTCTTACTAACAGCATCTTATCTCTTTATCCCGGCGGCATTTTTCGCGCTGCTGCTCCCAGATAAAAGTGCTGAGCAGGGGGAGTGAAAACTAGGCCAGCTTTCCTCGGATCACTTCCCACACACGATCCACGTCTAGTTCCTTTTGACAACGCATGTCTAACGGGCATTTTGGCAGAAAACAGGGTGCACATTCTACATGGCGGCGGACGATGCCATGGCGCTTTCCGAGGGGGCGTTTCCAAGCAGGATCGTTCGGGCCGAAAAGCACCACACAAGTCGCCCCAGCATGCGCGGCCAAATGCGGCAGCGAGCCGTCCGCAGCGACGACAAGCCCATGCACCGCGAGTAATGGAAGCACTCCCATCAGCGGCGCGGCATGGAAAAATTCCACTCCTTGCCCCAGCATTTCCGCTAGATTTTTCCCGAGTTCCCGGCCGCCATCCACGCCGGCCACCGTCACCCGCTGGCCACTTTCTAGCAATTTCCTCCCGATTTCCACCCACTTCTCCAGCGGCCACTCATGACTCGCTCCGAAGTCTGATCCCGGGCAAAGCAACACGGCGCTCCCCACCGGCTCGATTCCAATCGCCAGCGGCGTGAAAAACTCCGCTTTCCCCGGCTCTATCCCTAACGCCTCAACCGCCGTTAGATAATACCGCACCCGATGCTCTAGCGGACCCACTGCAAAATCAATTGGATGGGTGAGAAGCTTTTTCAGTTTCCGCTCCTCCTGGCCCAGACGCTTTGGAATCCCCGCGATTTTAAAAATCTCTGCTGCAAATCCATATTCCCATGCCAGCGACACCTGCCAAGCTCCACGGATACCCGCCGCCACCACTTTCGCTTTCGTCCGCAGCGGAAAATCGATCACAACGAGTCCTTCGATCATTTTCCAAAAGTCCCGCTGTTCTGTTGGACACAAAATTCCTACAGCCAATCCGGATGCTACCATCGCCCGCAGCGCCGGCACCGCAAAACACGCCTCGTCCCAGCGCTCCGGCGCAGCCACCAGCATTCCTTCTTGTTTCTCCGTCACGCCTCCACGCTAGCGAATCCCCGCCGCCGCGAAAGCCTGGAATTTCCCGCTGTCACAGAGCCCGCAAAACTCCCACATCAGTAATGCGGGATTTTCTGTCAGATTTTGAATCTTCTTTCTTCCGCCATTTCCCCCCGCCACCATTCCCAGCAGTGAACGCCCGCGTCCTCATTGATGGCCTCTCCGAACTCGTGTTCGACTACGCCATTCCGGCGGGTCTGAACGTGCTTCCCGGCTGCCGTGTGCGCATCCCACTCCGCCGCAAATCCGCCACTGGCACCGTGCTTTCCGTCGTCGTTCCCGAGCAGGCAGACTTCGCCCTCCGCGAGCTGGAATCCCTCATCGATCCCGAGCCGCTCATCACCCCGGTCCTGCTCCGCACCGCTGATTGGATCGCACACTACTATGCATCTAGTATCGAGTCCGTGATCCGCTCGGTCTTGCCAGAAGGAGTTAGATCCGAGGAAAACTCCGCAAAAACCCGCCGGGTTGCGATTCTTGATGCCGCACCCGATGCCGCAGCGCTCGCAAAGTTAGAAAAACGCGCGCCGCGTCAATTTGCCATCCTTTCTCTTCTCGCTGCCGCCGCAGACATGCGCATGGCCGTAGCCGACCTGGGCGAGGGAAATGCCGCAGCGCTGAAATCCATGGAAAAAGCCGGCCTACTCCGGCTGGATGCCGAAGAAGTCCGCCGCGATCCAGAGGCGGACAACCTGGAAGAATTTATTGAATCCAAGCCGCTCGTCCTCAATCCCGGACAAGCCGCCGCGTTGGAATCGGTGCTCCACGCCGTCGCCAATCCCGCAAGCTCCAAGCCCATTCTTTTGTTAGGCGTCACCGGCTCTGGCAAGACCGAAGTCTATCTGCAAGCGGCCCAACGCGCACTCGATCTTGGAAAAACCGTGCTCGTCCTTGTCCCCGAAATTTCCCTAACACCCCAAACGGTCCGCCGCTTCAAATCCCGCTTTGCCGCCATGCGCGATCAGGTGGCGGTACTGCACTCGAATCTATCACAAGGGGAGCGTTTCGACGAGTGGCACCGCATTCGCAAAGGCACCGCGCGTATCGTCATCGGCGCGCGCTCTGCCGTTTTTGCGCCGCTGCCGGACCTCGGGCTGATCCTCGTCGATGAAGAACACGAGAATACCTACAAGCAGGAAAACGTTCCCCGCTATCATGGCCGTGATGTTGCCGTGCTGCGCGCCGCATTCGAACCCTGTGCCATTGTGTTAGGTTCTGCCACGCCTTCCCTCGAATCCTGGCATAACACTGAAACCGGGAAATACGATCTCCTTCGCCTCAACGAGCGGGCCGACGGTGCTTCCATGCCGCTGGTCCGCGTGGTGGATATGCGATTGGAGCAATCCAAGCATAAGGGCGGCGTCGCGATCCTATCCGATAAACTCCGCAGCGCCCTCGAACAGCGGTTAGAAAAGGGCGAGCAATCCATCCTGTTCCTCAATCGGCGCGGCTTCGCTCGTTCCCTTCAGTGTCCCACCTGCGGCCACGTTTGTCAGTGCCCGCACTGCGCAGTCGCTCTTACCTATCACCGCACGGACGAGCGTCTCGTTTGCCACGTCTGCGGCCACCAAGCCATCGTCCCGCGCAAGTGCCCGGAGTGCAAAAGCCCTGCAATTATCCTGCAAGGCTACGGCACGCAAAAAGTCGAGGAGGTGTTAGCCAAAGTTCTGCCGAAAGCCAAATTCGCCCGTATCGATGCCGATGCCATGCGCCGCAAGAATGCCCTTCGCGATACTCTAGCCGCTTTCAAATCCCACAAGATCGACATCCTGATAGGCACGCAGATGATTGCCAAGGGCCTGCATTTCCCTAACGTGACCCTCGTCGGCATCCTCAATGCGGACCTAGGCCTGCACGTCCCGGATTTTCGTGCCGGGGAGCGCACTTTTCAGCTCATCACCCAGGTCGCCGGTCGCGCCGGTCGCGGCGATTTGGAGGGCGAGGTCATTGTGCAAACTTTCACGCCACACTCGCCGTCTATCCAGTATGCTCGCAAGCACGACTTCGACGGATTCTCCGAGCAGGAAATGGAATTTCGCCGCCAGTTTTCGTTTCCGCCTTACGCCCACTGCGCCGTTCTAACGTCCCGTTCTACCCATGAGCGCCGCGCCGAGTTCACTCTGCAAACCCTGCACCTCCGCCTCGCCGAAAACTTACCTAACGGCATCACTCTCGGCGAGGTTCTTCCCTCTCCGCTCATCCGCTCTCACGGTCAGTTCCGTTTCCAAATCACCCTGCGCTCCCACCGCGCCCGCCCGCTCACCCAGCACGTCCAACAGATCCTGACAAAAACCAGCCTGCCAGAGGACGTCACCGTCGTCTTCGATATGGACGCACTGAATTTTTCCTAACGCTCTGTCAAATTCACCTCAAAGAATAAGGTCAATACTCGCACAATGTCCGCTCCGCTCAACCCGAAAAGCCTTCGTCAAAACCCCACTGCGGACGACATCCTCAACGCTTTCCTCGATTATCTAACACTCACTAACACCGAGCCTTACGGCCACCAGGAAGAGGCGATCCTCGAACTCTTCCAGGATAAGAACGTCATCCTCAACACCCCCACTGGCTCGGGGAAATCGCTGGTCGCGCAGGCCATGCAGTTCAAGTCGCTCTGTCAGGGCCGCCGCTCGTATTACACGGTGCCGATCAAGGCCCTCGCCAACGAGAAATTCCATCATTCCGCCTTCTTGATCATTTCCAAGTTGGCCTTTTCAATCTCGGTCATACGCCCAAATACTTGCTCCGGACTGTTATCTGTACCGCAGTATTGATCACCCAGTGTGGCGCTGAATGCCCGGCCTTTTGGAGTCGAAAAGATCAAGCCGTTCCTTGCGTAGATTTCATTTCGCGCACGCCATAGTTGATCGGCATGCAAGCCAGAAAGATCGCCCTTGGTCAGTAGTCGTTGACTCGAATCGGTAAAAATCCATGCGCCCTTAGCCGGTTGATCAGATTTTTCTTTGCCACTTACTAACGCCCTTCTTGCTGCCAGTAATTCTATATTGAATCTCTCAGTATCGGTGAAGAGGCTTTCAGCCCCCGAAGCGTTCCGCCCTGACACACGATGATACCATGGCTGTTGATCGGCCCATTCTTGAATCTTTTTGTCCGGAAACTCCACTCCATGCCGCGCATAGATCGTATTGATTTCGTATCGAATACGGGCAATACTCCACCCTGAAATTACGGCATTATTCAACTTTTCTACGGTTGCCAAACTTGCTTCTTTTTGCATCTCTTCACGTTCGTAGCGGAGAATTCCTTCGGGATCGAAAGCAGATGCGTGCTCGAAAGCGTTCGCCGAAGTGAAACGAATTTTTTCTGTGGTGGCACCATGCTTGGTTGTAAATGCCAACTCTTGGCCCGTGAGTTTCCATTTGCCGCTCGATTCCGTCGGCGGTTCTTCACTTGTCCCCCGCACTATTTCCACCACGCGGCGAAATGTCCCATCAGCCCCGAACGTTAGAGTTTCGGAGTATTGAGGCGGACCCGAAAGTTCGGCCACGGAAAGGCTAAACTAAGCTATGGTGGCGGGGTGCGGGAAAGTGATAGGAGATCGTGGATTGGGGATCAAGGGTGGAGTGGCGTGGGACTCAATTTTGGG
>JAYVNE010000039.1:0-19836 GCA_043758615.1 Akkermansiaceae bacterium | reverse complement strand
AGGCACCGGAATCAAGCTTTCGGGGCGATGTGAGCCCCGTTTCCCCCATACCCTATCCCAAATCACCCTTAAGTTAGTGCCATTCGGGTCAGTCCTTGCATTTCAACATCTAAGCCGTTTGCTAGAAGTCATTTCAGCGAGTGGAGGCTCTCCAGTCCCGATAAGCCGCACCTAGATGACCTAATACATGACTCGCGGTGAGCGATTCCTCCGAAATGTGTGAGTCGTTCAGTGAGAGTTCGGCGGCGCGGCCACACAGCCAAGCACTTAGGCAAGCGGCATCGACTGGCGGATCGCCGGCAGCGAGTCGGGCCCCGATGACGCCTGCTAGCAAATCTCCCTGACCGCCGCTCGCCATGCCGGGGGTACCGGTCGTGTTGCACCAGAGCGGTTGGCCTTGGCGAGTGACGAGGGTCCGGCAGCCTTTGAGAAGGAGAGTCACCGGAAAACGATCCGTGAAAATGCGGGCGGCTTCTTCCCGACTTTTTTCTACCAGCTCAGGGGCCAGTCTTTTGAATTCGCCGGGGTGGGGGCTGAGAAGGTGTTTTTCAGATAGCAAGTGGCTTTGATTGCGCTTGGCGATGAGGTTGATCGCGTCTGCATCGATGACGACTGGAGCGGGGGATTTTAAAATAAGCTCTAGCAGACGATCGGCGGTTTCATCATCGACTTCACCCAGGCCGCAGCCGGTGACGAGCGCATCGAATGGGAATTCTAGTAGTTCTCGGGGATCGGGAAATCCGCGGACGATGATTTCCGGCGGGCATTTGGCAGCGATGTTAGTGGCGATTTGTTCGGGCACATGCAGGGTGACGAGACCGGCTCCTCCGTGGAGTGCGCCGCTGGCTGCGAGAATTGCCGCGCCGGTGTATTTTTCCGAGCCTGCGAGGACCGCGACCCGCCCGGCCCTGCCTTTATGAAAATCGAAGGGTCGTGGCTTCTTTCCCACTTCAAGGGTTTGTGGCGTCACAGGCTCCAGTTCGCTGCGGCTTCCAACCGTTAGTGCCTCCACAGGGACAAGCGCAAGGGCTCCGGTGGCATTCGCTGCATGACCTCGTAACAGCCCGATCTTCGCATTGCCGATCATGAAGGTCACATCGGCCGTGACGGTGTTAGGTGGGATTTCACCGGTGTCGGGATCGATGCCGGATGGTAGATCCACAGCGGCCACTCGTGCTCCCGCATGCTGGCGGAGCCATTCCATTTCTTGGGATAGTTCAAGTAAGGGCTCGCGCAGTCCGCCGGAGCCACCACTGCCGAGAAGCCCGTCTAGCAGGAGTAAGGGGCCTTTCAAATCGCGCCAAGCCGGAATGCGATCCAGTGGCTGACGAAGGCCGAGCTCATTCCATTTTTTAAGCGTGAGCGGGGCAAACTCAGCGATGGGGAATGCGCTGCGGGTTGCGATTTTCCAACCGAATTGATCGCGGAGAATCCTCAAAGCAACCAGTGCATCGCCGGCGTTGTGGCCTTTTCCCAAATAAGCGATGGCCGTTCCAGGACGAGGGAAAAATCGGGCGATGGCGATGCCAAGCCGTTGGCCTGCGGTATTGAGGAGTTGCTCTTCCGACCAACCGTTCGCTTTGGCCGCTGCTTCTGCGGCACGCATTTCGGAGAGGGTGACTGCTCCCATACTGGCGAATTTGCCGGATTTTGAAGCTTCGCCGCCGCGAGGGTGGCGTGTTACATTCCGCGGCGGTAGCGCTGGACGCCATCCGTGATTCCTTGGGCGATCGCATCGCGGAACCAAGCGGACTTCATCCGATTGCGCTCAGGATCATTGCTGACAAATCCGCCCTCAACAAGAATGGCGGGGATCGTGGAATTTCGGATCACATAAAAGCGCGCATATTTCACCTTCCGGTCCACCGTCCGGGTGCGGCGCATCAGGCTGCTGTGGACGTAATCGGCAAGCGGCTTGCTTTGGCTGGTCGAATAAAAAGTTTCCAAGCCGCTGACGTCCTGTTTCCAAGTGTAGTTGTAATGGATGCTTACGAAAATGGCATTCCGGCAGTTGTTTCCGGTGTTCACGCGTTCAGGAAGGGAAATGAAGTAATCACTGCGGCGCGTCATCACGGTGTTGTAGCCGAGCGCCTTGAGTTTCCCCTCAAGACGATAGGCGGTATCGAGTGCGAGGTGCTTTTCATAAACTAGCCCCCATTGGCCACCGTTGTCATGTCCGCCGTGGCCAGCGTCGATCACGACAGTTCTGAAATTCGCAGCGTGAGCTATCGTTCCGATCAGGGAGGCGGCGGCGAGGATGAGTAATTTAGAAAGTGTCTTCATAGGAAACTAAGGTTTCAAAAACAATTAAGATATATTGATATTTTTTAAAATTGTAAAGATGATTTCTTAAAACCGTGAAATTCCTGATCCAGCGATAGATCAATAGGTCGCGGCAGGGCGATCGGACGCCTTGCGAATTTTGGCTTTTTGTTCGGCAGCGGCCTTTGCATCATAGGGAATACTGTTGGCCACCCGCACGGTGCCATCGGCAAACGTGAGGAGCTGCGGGTCGCCTTGGTCGCCCCGTTGATGAATCTCGCGGTTGACTAATTTGCCATCGGTATCGACTTCGCAATGGACCCACATGGTCGGGGTGGCGAGAAACATGACGTGCATGTGTTGCAGTCGATCCACAGTGACGAGGGGCTTGCGCAACATCAGCAGATCGCCAAGGAGGAACGTACGGACAAATTGTCCGGTCCGCCCATCGACGACTTGGGCGTAGATTTCGGTTTTCTGGTCGCCGGCGAAGTTGAGGATGTGGAATTTACGGGTTTGGTTGGAGCTTCCGGGGATACCGACGGACTGTGACCAGTAAAGCAGGCCCGGATTTTGGTTGAAAAGCACCCGATTGGTCGAGGTGCCTTCCCTGGTATCTCCCGGCATGTGAATGACCGCGCCGACGCTGAAGTTTCCGGGCTCGGTGAGGATGAAATGCTGGGCGAGATCTACCTCGCGGGCCAACGATTCTCCCGCCTTGATGGTCATTTTCCCAAACATCGTGTTGCCTCGTGGGGTGACGGAATTGCCTTGGCCATCCGTGATGATGAAGTTCAGCCACTGCGTGCGGCCATCACTGGCAAAGGTCAGGTCTTTTCCCGCGCGATTGGTGACGGTGACGACTGCGAGCACCGGTTCACCGGCGAGAAATTGTTTTTTCCGGACACTCAAGGTTGCCGCAAGTTGCGCGTGGGCGAGGCCGACGAGCGCAAGGAGGATTGAAAGAATTCGGAAACACCTGGGGATCATAACTCGGCAGAAGTAGCCCAGCCTCTGGGTGACGTCAATCTAACCTACCCAACGGTTGGGAAATTGCCGATTTTGCTGTAAATTAGGCCAGAAGATCGATGCGAATGCAGCTGCCGAATCAGGCGAATCTTCTGGAGAGGATGGGGAAATTTCAAACAAAAAGGACTCCATGACCGGAGTGTCCGGTCATGGAGCCGTGATTGGAATCGGGGGGAATCTGATTATTCGGCAGGAGATCCTGGTGGCGGGCCGCCTTCGCCGTCGCCTTTGCCTTTTCCTGGGCCGCCCGGACCACCGGGGCCCTTGGGGGGGTGATCTTCTCCGAAGCACAAGGACGCGGCGACCACCATGGCACTGATCGTGGAAATGTAGGTTTTCATATTTTTATGTTTTTGTTTGATTGCCCTAACGCTGCATCGGGCAGCGCCCTGACATAAAGGAAAACTCCAGCCAAGTCCTTGTGTTTCGCAAAGAATTGTTAAGATTTGGTAAATGCGCCCGGAGTGGTGGAAGCTCCAAGAGACCCATTTAAAATGCTCCCGTTTTTCATCCTCAATTTATAACGGGCGCTCGGTTGCCTCGTCGGATGATCTCGGTTAAATCATCACTCACACCGTCCCTCCATGCTCTTTCCCTTCGATAATTCCTACTCGCGCCTGCCCGACGCATTTTTTCAAAGGATCGATCCCACCCCGGTTAGCGCTCCGATCATGATCCGGCTGAACGAGGAACTGGCCGCAGACCTCGGGATCGACGTCGCTCGTCTCACGTCGCCGGAAGGACTTGCCGTTCTCTCAGGAAACCAACGCGCGGAGGGCTCCGATCCACTGGCCATGGCTTACTCCGGTCACCAATTCGGGGGCTTCTCCCCACAGCTTGGCGATGGTCGCGCCATCCTGCTAGGCGAGGTGGTCGGCAAAGACGGGGTACGCCGCGATATTCAGTTGAAGGGCTCTGGTCCCACTCCTTTCTCGCGGCGCGGTGACGGACGTTCCGCGCTGGGTCCGGTCCTGCGGGAATATGTGGTCTCCGAAGCCATGGCCGCGCTCGGCGTGCCCACGACCCGTGCGCTCGCCGCGGTGGCCAGCGGGGAGGATGTTCTGCGGGAGGGAATGGTGCCCGGAGGCGTGTTTACCCGCGTTGCCCAGTCACACATCAGGATCGGCACTTTCCAATGGTTCGCTGCTAGAGAAGACGATCATCATCTGCGGATTCTCGCCGATCACGTGATCGCCCGCCACTACCCCGATGCGTTGCACGCGGAAAATCCTTACCTCGCCCTCCTCGAGGGAGTGATTGAGCGGCAGGCCAAGCTCATCGCTCATTGGATGCAGCTCGGCTTCATCCACGGCGTGATGAATACTGATAACATGTCCGTCTCCGGTGAAACAATCGACTACGGCCCATGTGCTTTTCTCGATTCCTATCATCCGCTCAAAAAATTCAGCTCGATCGACCAACAAGGGCGTTACGCTTTTGCCAGGCAGGGAGCGATCGCGCATTGGAATCTAACACGCTTCGCGGAAACTCTCGTCCCACTGCTCGATGACGATTCGAAAAAATCCATTGCTCTAGCGGAAGCGTCGCTGGATCGGTTCCCGGAAATTCATCAGACCGCCCTGCACGCACGTCTAGCAGCAAAGATCGGTTTGGATCAAAGCCCCACCTCCGACTGGGCCCTCGTGACGGACTTACTTGCAGCGATGGCTAACGGCGAGGCGGACTTCACACTCGTTTTCCGCCATCTATCAAACGCGTTAGAAACGGGTGATGATTTCCCGGTAAGCACTTTGTTTGCGCAGTCCGAATCGATCACCGCGTGGCTGGCCGATTGGCGGGTGAGGTTGCAGGCTAGCGACCACTGCCAAGTCCTTGCGCTGATGCGCCGGACCAACCCCATTTTCATTCCGCGCAACCATCGCATTGAGGAAGCGATCCAAGCGGGCAACTGCGGTGACTACGAACTTTTCCACCGCCTGAACCAAGTGCTGCAACAGCCATTTACCGAACAACCGGAGTTCGCCGCCTACGAAGCCGCGCCCACGCCGATGGAAGTCGTAAGCGCGACCTTTTGCGGAACTTAAAATCGTGAAATCAATCCTCTTCTCGAAACTTCTATCAGTTAATTATGATTTGCGCCTCGCCAGAAGAATACAATGCCTCGATCGTTTGGATCGTTCGTGAGGCCGGGAAGCAAACTCCTCCACGGCGAACCCGGCTTTGATGAGGCTTTTTTTAAACTTCGGAGCAGGTTCCGAAAGCCAATAGGCGATACGACCCTGCGGCGTGATCACTTGGCGCAGTTTCTCCAAAAACCCAGCCGAGTATAACCGAGAATTTCCAGAAGTGATGAGATCATCCGGGGTGTTATCGATGTCGAGAAGCAAGGCGTCATAAGTCCCAGGTTTTTTGCTAGAAACGATATCGAAAAGATCCCCTTGGATAATGGAGGTCCGCGGATCCTCTAGCAGGGGACCATTGAATTCCACGAGATGAGTTCGGTTCCACTCGATCAAGGGCGGCATCAATTCTGCGACATCTACGGTCGCCGGGCTGCCTATCAGTTCGAGGGTTCTCTTGAGCGTGAATCCCAGTCCTAAGCCACCGATCAAGACCTTGGGGTGGAGCGGTCTCGACGGCTGTCCCACAAGCAATGCCTGACAACCCAAATCCGCGAGTTGCTGCTCCGAGTAAGTCATCGCCGTGCTCATGAGCTCGAGGCCGTTGTATTTCAGATAGATTTTACCGTCGTGTTGATGCAGCGAATAATGAGTGCCATCAGGCATCGTGGATTCGGCAATTTTTAGGTAAGGCTTCATGACTGAGAATCGTGGTGTGGGGTGCGGATCGACAAGAATTTATTCTCCTATTTCTTTCCGGGGTATTGCCCGCCGACCCTGTGGTGGCGCGATTTGCCTTGTCTAACCACTGCGGGTGAGGGGAGATGACTTGCCTGCTTTGGTTTTGCAACTCTGCCCCCTTCCTCCATGATTCTCGATGCCACCTGCCAGCTCTCTTATCAAACCACCGAGGATGTCGCGGTGATCTTCATGCTGCGCCCGAGAACTGGGGTGGCGCAGTCGATCCTCCACGAGGAATTCAGCATTTATCCCCAAGTGCCGATCTTGGAATTCACCGACGTTTATGGAAATCTCTGCCAAAGGACGATGATGCCTGCGGGGGAATTTCAAATTTCCGTAAAATACCGTGTGGAAGTGGCAGATAGCATCGACGTGGATCCAAATGCTCCATTGACGCCGATGGAATCTCTGCCCACGGACGTAATCCAATTTCTGTTACCCAGTCGTTATTGCCAATCCGATATGATGACGGAAATGGCGAAGTCCATCGTGGGCAACCTGCCGCCTAACTACTCACAAGTGTGGGAGATTCATGACTGGCTTCGGCGCGAGATTACCTATGTATTTGAATCGAGCAATGCATCGACCTCGGCGGTCGATACGTTAGAATCGCGCTGTGGAGTTTGCCGTGATTTTGCACATCTCGGGATCGCCCTCTGCCGGGCCATGAGCATCCCGGCGCGAATGGTGGTGGGTTTCCTTCATGAGCTTCAGCCGATGGATCTGCACGCTTGGTTCGAGGCGTTTATAGGTGGTCGATGGTACACGTTTGATGCCACCCAACCGAATACCAAGGGCAACCGAATCGTCATCGCCTACGGTCGCGATGCTGCGGATGTGGCGCTGGCGACGATCTTTGGGGAGTTTCAGTTAAATCGTATGTTCGTCTCGGTGAATCCGGCTGGGTCGGGCGACGGAATGTGACCGGTTAGGGTGACAAGCGTTCGATTTTCCACGAGCCCTCACTGCTCCGATAGAGGAAACGATCGTGCAAGCGCGCGGGTCCGCCCTGCCAGAATTCAACCGTCTCCGGCTTCACCCGGTAGCCGCCCCAGAACGACGGCAGCGGGATTTCTCCCTTGCTGAATTTCTCGCCGATCTCCGCGAGCTTCTGCATCAGGAATTTCCGCGAGGTGATCACTTCGCTCTGGTTAGAAACCCAGGCCCCGATCTGCGATTTCCTCGGCCGCGAGGCGAAGTATTTGAGCGACTCCGCCGTGCTGATTTTCTCGGCAGTCCCTTGGATGATCACCTGTCGCTCCAGCGTGATCCACGGAAATAACAGGCTCACCCGAGGATTCACCGCCATTTGCTTCGCCTTGCGGCTTTCGTAGTTCGTGAAGAAAACGAAGCCCTCGCGGTCGAAGTATTTGAGCAATACCGTGCGCTGATAGGGCATACCGGTTTCGTCCACCGTAGCGAGTGTCATCGCATTCGGCTCATGGACCTTCAGCTCGGTGGCCTGCGAGAACCACTCGGAAAATTGCGCCACCGGATCGGCGTTCAACTCCTCCCGGCTCAAGCCACGGTCGGAGTATTCTTTGCGAAAATCAGCAAGGTCCATACCCAAGGTTTAGACCACAGACCCCAAGCGCGCAAGGGCAGTGCGAGAGCATCAAGGGAAGGAGCCGGGCCGGTAAAGCCTAGGATTGGCAAACCGTAGCTGGGGTGTCTCGCCCCAGGCCGCTGTCGGAGCATCTTGCTCCGTGTCAAATTCTTCAAAGACGGCCGTAAGAACATGCCATTCGAGTGGGGAACTTACGGTCCCGTCTTCAGCTTCCCGCGCAATGCCGTTAGTTTGAGCATGAAAACAGAAGAGTTGAACCGCAGATGGACGCAGATGGACACAGATTAAGAGGGCAATTCTTGGATTTTTAAAACGGTAGTCAGGACCAACCAAGCCCGATCAATCATTAAAGATTCAGAGTAAACGAATCCACACATCGTAGCTGGGGTGTCTCGCCCCAGGCCGCTGTCGGAGCATCTTGCTCCGAGTCAAATTCTTAAAGACGGCTGTGACTACCTGCCATTCGAGTCGGGAGCTTACTGTCCCGTCTTCAGCTTCCCCGCCAATGCCGTTAGTTTAAGCATGAAGAAAGAAGAATTGAACCGCAGATGGACGGAGATGAACGCAGATTAAGACCCCGCCACTCCCTTGAGTAGCGCAACGGAGTGCTCCAGATGGGAAACGGAGTGCTTCACTTCGCAAACGGAGTGCTCCACATCATAGACGGGGTGCTTTGGATCGATAACGGAGTGCCTCGAACCCGGGAAGAAGCGCTCCAGATCGCAAACGAAGTGCTCCAGATTGCAAACGGAGTGCTTCACATCACAAACGGAGTGCTCCACTACGGCAACGGATCGTTTTTTTTGCGTGGCAATCCGGGAAATGGACTGCGGGCATCCTAACTCATGGATTCCTAAATAGTTAGATCCCTCCAACGGTTACAAATTCGTCACAGGCCAGCTCGCGGCGGTTTGGACAAAATCATCAAATTCGGAGGTAGCGACGATTTTGCTCGCCGCCCACATTACCCGGCTCCATGACCTCACCAGCACCTCCGGCGAGCAGGACCAAGCCCAAGGCGATGCCATCGGCGACACCTCCGTCAGAGATGCCGCCTACGATGCCCTCCGCACCTACATGAAAGAGCTTAAAGGCGTCGCGAAAGGAGCCCTCCGTGGCAAACACAGCCTGCTATCCAAGCTGGGCTTCTGAAAAAAACTCCACCCCCAGAACGGCTCCAGCCTCGGAGCTTGGAGCCGTTTTGTTATGCTCTCAACCCCGTTGACGCCTCTACGCGCCATCACGGTCCCGGATCCCCGCACCTTCCGCATCCAACTCAAGGATCCGGCCGACGGGGATACCTTCAAAGTTGCTCGTGCCGAATGAGCCGCCTCCACGCTTGCTTTGGGTCACCGCTGTGCTTGATCTCGCCTACGGCGGCGGGAAATTGACACCAAGCGCTTGCCTCCTCTCATACACGCCCGTAGCCTAAAGGCATAAATGAAATTTACAGCCTTGGAACTTTGTGCGGGGGGCGGAGGTCAGGCTCTTGGACTCGAAAAAGCTGGATTCCAGCACGCTGCCGCCGTCGAGTATGAATCCCAATTTTGTGAAACGTTGCGCGCCAACCGTCCCAAATGGAATGTTTTGAACAAAGATATTCGTGAATTGATTCCTTCAGACTTTACCGACCTCGATCTACTGGCTGGTGGAGTTCCATGTCCGCCCTTCAGTATCGCTGGAAAGCAATTGGGTAGTGACGATGAACGCGACATGTTTCCAACGGCAATGGCGCTGATTAAAGGAGCGAAGCCTCGTGCAGTTATGCTTGAGAATGTTCAGGGGTTGGCATCGGCGAAATTTAGTGAATATCGGAAAGGGCTGGAAACACAGTTGTTTAGACTTGGCTACGTTCCCGAATGGCGAGTGCTTCAAGCGTCAGACTTTGGTGTGCCTCAACTTCGGCCCCGATTTATTCTGCTAGGACTACGAAAAGACGATGCGGAACGCTTCATGTGGCCAATTCCAAATTACAGACGCAAATGGGTCGGCGAAACGCTCGTTGACCTCATGGCATCGAGAGGGTGGCATGGTGCCGAGCTGTGGGCCAATAAGGCAAATAATATTGCACCCACGGTTGTAGGGGGATCTAAAAAACACGGAGGGCCAGACCTTGGTCCCACACGCGCGAAGCGGCAATGGCTTGATCTCTCGGTAGATGGAATGGGAATTGCAAACGAGGCTCCCGAATCGTCATTCGCGCTGCATGGGATACCACGGCTAACTGTCCGGATGGTTGCACGAATCCAAGGATTTCCAGATAGTTGGAAAATTGAAGGCAAGAAAACTGTTGCCTATAGGCAAGTAGGAAACGCCTTTCCACCTCCAGTTGCTGAAGCCGTCGGAAAGGCAATCATTGCAGCATTCACCAGAAAAACGAAGTATGCACCCGAACCGCTTGCTTACGAAGCTCGCCTATTAGAAGAACCCTACAAATCACCTAAACGATGCCTGCCAAAAAAAGTTCAAAAGCACTAATCTTGGAGTTTTTTCTTTCTCATATCGGAACTGTTCTTGAATCGAAGGAAATTCAAAATGCAAGTGGAGGGGCCTCTGAGTGGGGCCGTCGTGTAAGAGAACTGAGGGATGAACAAGGGTATCAAATCCTTTCCCACAAGGATCTTGCCACGTTAAAGCCCGGGCAATATCTCCTTGAAACCTCGAAACGTTTGCCCGCTTTCAAACGTGGTATCTCTAAAGAAACCCGCGCTTGGGTTTTGGAACGAAATGGATACACATGCCAAATGTGTGGAGTTGCGGCTGGCGACGCTGATCCTTTTGGAGGCAGTCGAACAGTTCGCCTGACTATGGGGCACATCGTCGATAAATCAAAAGGTGGTGAAGACACGCCACAGAATCTCAGAGCAGTGTGCACTAACTGCAATGAAGGGCTTCAGAATACAGGCCTACCAAAGCCGGACCGTGTTCACTTGTTGAGTCAGATACGACGTGCAACAATTGATGATCAGCAGGCGGTCCTTGATTGGCTGCTGACGAAATTCGGACTTGTCGCGAACAAGAAAAATTAATGGAGACGCCAAAAAGTGATGGCAAAGATGTATTGAGCGCTGTGGGTCTCCACCCCATACTCGAAGAATCCGGCGTAACCCCTCGCGCGCAGTCTAAGCAGGCGAGACACTGCTTTCTCCGCCGCCTACGGTTGTAGGACGCTGTCACCGCCGCTTGGGAAAAATAAGGGATCACCATTTTGGCTGCGGCCGGACGATCAAACTCGTTTCTCAATCGGGACAAGCAAATCAATTTCAACTTCACCGGCACCGCCAAATCCTCCGACCTTCAGGAAATCCTCGAAAGCCTCGCCACTATCGGACACATGCAACTCACCACGGACTCTTCACCATCTAACATGATCCAGAAGCTCAACATCGTTTCCACTCTATCTGCTCTGATTCTTTTCTTCCTGCCATGGATCGATATCAGGTGTAGCAACCAGAACATAGCGACCCAATCTGGAATCCAGACGATCTATGGCGGAGGGTCGGCGCCCAAGGAGCAGGAGCCCTTGAGCGCTTATGCCAAGCAGATGGACGGAGGCGCTTCCAAAAAGGATGAATCGCTTGGGGTTTCCGGCCTGATGAGTTTCGCATTGGTGGTCGTGGTGGGAGCGGTCATCGCGTCGTTTCTCATTTTCATCGGGAACCGTGCCTGTCCGCCGGATCTCACAGGAGTGCTTTGTGCCATCGCGTTGGTGGCCATTACCGCGCAGATGGTCATCGGATTTCCAGTAGCAGGGAAAATTTCCGACGAGCTGACGAAGGGAGGAGGGCACGCATCAGGAGCTGGAGATTTTCCGGCTGCGGAGATGACGGCAGCAATGGTCCAAGTGGTTTACCTGCCGTCTATTTACCTGGAATTGATCGCACTCGGGATTCCCACTCTGATTCTGGCGAACCGCTTGCTAGATAAGCTGAAGAAACAGGATACCTAAGATCGGCTGATAGGGTGAAACTGCTGCCTTTCCCCGGAATAGGATCAAATTTTTTGAGTGCTACGAGGAACAGCCCCGCTTGACCCGGCAGCGATTCTCGGGAGACTCGGGCCATGTCAACTTCCACGTATCAAAGCAAAGCTGGGGAAGTGATCATCCGGCAAGTCGAGCCCGAGGATTTCCCCCGCCTCATCGAGCTGAACAGCAAGGCTTTCCCGCTGTTAGGCGAGGAGAACGTCGTCTGGAGCGTGAGGCAGTTGCACAATCACCTGAAAGTCTTTCCCGTCGGGCAGCTCGTCGCGGTGATCGGCGGTCGCATCGTTGGCGCGGTGGCGTCACTGATCATCAAGGCGGATCGCGATCCTTACCGGCAGCACACCTACGCGGGCGTCACCGATGGCGGCTATTTCCACAACCACGACCCGAGCGGCGACACGCTTTACGGCGCGGATGTCTATGTCGATCCGGACAACCAGGGAATGGGCATCGGCGCGGCGCTGTATGAAGCCCGCCGCGTGCTTTGCAAACGCCTCAATCTGCGCCGCATCCTCGCTGGGGGACGGCTCGCCGGATATGCCGCGATGGCCGCCGAGGTGACGCCCGAGGAGTATGTTCAAAAGGTCAAGGACGACGAAATCCGCGACCATGTGCTGAGTTTCCAGCTGCGCGAAGGGTTTGTCGTCCGTGGCATCCTGCACAACTACATCACCGATCCGGTGAGCCTTAACCACGCGAGCCTCATCGAGTGGCTCAATCCTGATTACGTTGAAACGGAATCGTCGTCGAAAGTCCGCATCGCTTGCGTGCAATACCAGGTGCGGAAAATCGACAGCTTCGAGGACTTCGCAAACCAAGTGGAATACTTCGTTGAAACAGCGGCGGACTACCGCTCGGACTTCGTGCTGTTTCCCGAGTTCTTCACGGTCCAACTGCTTTCCTTCATTGAGCCGCTGTCATCCATCCAAGGCATTCGTCGTCTATCCACGGATTTCACTGGCCCCTTCATCGAGCTGATGTCCGGCCTCTCACAGAAATATGGCCTCTACATCATCGGCGGCAGCCACCCAATCGAGGAGGACGGCAAGCTCTATAACAAGTGCCTGATTTTCGATCCCGAGGGCCACTACATCGCCCAGCCGAAACTCCACATCACTCCCTCGGAAAAACGCTATTGGGGCATTTCGGGCGGCAGCGAATTGATCGTGCTGCCCACACCGAAAGCCAAGATCGCGGTGCAGATCTGTTATGACGTCGAGTTCCCCGAAGCCACCCGCTACCTCGCGGATCAAGGCGTGGACATCCTTTTTGTCCCGTATTGCTGCGACGACCGCCACGCCCAACTTCGCGTCCGTTACTGCGCCCAAGCGCGCGCGATTGAGAACCAAATCTTCGTCGCCACCGCCGGGGTCATCGGAAATCTCCCGAGCGTTCCGGCGATGGATATTCACTACGGCCAAGCGGCGGTGTTCACTCCATCCGACTTCGAATTCGCTCGCGACGGCATCCAAGCCATCGCCGACTCTAACGTGGAAACTCTGTTAGTCACCGACATCGATACCGGCGATCTCTATCGGTCGCGGGCATCCGGCTCAGTCACCCCACGCCTCGACCGGCGGACGGATCTGTTTGATTTCAGGGTGAAACTGAAGAACCTCGATACCAGCATCGAGCTAACCGATGCGCCGGAGATCAAGCTGCCGAAATAAATCGGATTATCGGTATGCGATTCAAGTTAGAAAGAGAATTGAACCACAGATGGACGCAGATGGACACGGATAATTAAAGAGATATTTGGAATGATGCATTTACCCGGAGGGCTAATGCCCGCTTTTCTATTCATCTATTCACATCTGCGTTCATCTGCGGTTCTAATTTCTTCATTAGATTCGATTGTTAAAGTTGCTCGGATCGTTCTCGCGTGTGAATATGTGAAAGCTGTGGCGATTAGAAGCCGAAGCAGCGTTTGGCGTTTTCACGGGTGAGTTCTGCTAGGTGATCGGGATGGATCGCGAGAGCTTTCGCCAGGGCGTGGCCGATGGCGGGGAGATTGGCCGGGTGGTTGTGATTTTCTGGGAGGAGATGGGTGATGATTTCCGGTGGCGGGAGCATGTCCGGGGCGTCGGTTTCTAGCAGGATCCGTTCACGCGGGAGTTGGCGGAAGACATCAAGCACGGCGGATTTGCGTTCGTGGAGGAAATAGCCGGAGAAGGAGAAATACGCGCCGAGGGGAATCAACCGCCGTGCGGTTTCGATGGAGCCGTTGAACGAATGCATGAGAAAACGGGAGGGTGGGGGAGCTTCGGCGAAGGAATCGAAAAGCGCGCCCCACGCTTTCAGGCAGTGGATAGTGATCGGGCGATCCAGATCGCGGGCGAGGCGGAGTTGATCGAGGAAAATCGGCCGTTGGATTTCTAACGGTGGTTCGGAAACCCAGGTGTCCAACCCGCACTCACCGATGGAGGCGTGAGGATATTTTTCTAGCAAGTCCTGGAGCCTTGCCTGCCATCCAAATCTAGCAGTGTGGGCATGCCACGGGTGAATGCCGAAGGCGGGAATGATGAAATCCGGCTCGCTTGCGGCGAGGGCTTCGACGTTTTTCCAGTCGTCTTCACGAGTGGCGTTGACGACGCAGCGACTGATGTTCGCCTTGCGCATCGCTGCGATGAGCGGTGTGGAGTCACCGAGTCGCGGGTCATGCAGATGATTGTGAGAGTCGATCCACATGATTTGTAGCGGCGTCTCTGTGAGCGTCGGTGATTGTATTTTTCAGTTAGCGACGGTCATAGACACGCCGCTGCAATCGTCTAACGAAGCCCGCGCGGTGCGAGTTTTTTCGGGGCATCGAAAGTGACATCTGTGATAGAAAGGCGGCGACCATTGGTGGGGTCACAGGTGGCAACTTGCATTTTCCGCAGGGTCCAAACGTTGTCGGCGACTTTCATGACGTCCTCGACTTGAAACTCCTTCACCAGTCCGCCGTTTTTGTCATGGCCACGGATTTGCATGAAGGCACCGAACTTGGTGTGGACCCAGACATAGACGACCTCGTATTTGCCGGGGCTGCCTTTGGGTTTGTCGATGCGGAGTTTATAACAGGGCTGGCCGCCGACGTCTTCGTTGCCCTCGAACTTAGGGTTCGGCCAGTAGAAAAACCGGAGGGCGAGGTCTTCGTAGGTGAGATCGGTGCCGGCGATGGGCTGAGAGATTTTATCGGCAGGGAAGTCCTGGGTCTTGCCGTTGCTCATCTCGAAGAGGTCATATTTGTCATCGGAGAGGCGCATGTGGAAAACACGCCAAGTGTTGTTTTCGTTGAATTGGAACTGGATGTTTTTGCCATCTAAGAAGAGGGCGATTGGGCTTTTTTTGCCGTTTTTAGAGAGATTGCCGTTGAGAGGTTCACTTTTGTCGAGCTGGGTAAGGGTGGCGGAAATTCGAGCGCCTTGGAGGATGGCATTGGCGTCGGGCTGTTGGGCGTGGGCGCTGCAAACGAGTGCTGCCGCAGTGATAACTGATTTGAAATTCATGGTGATAGGATGGTGGAATCGCGAGATTGGACAAGCTCCACTGCGATTTCCTTCAAAAAAGCGTCAGTCGTGACGGTTAATTTTTAAAATCTGTCTTTTTGGGGCTTGATGATCGGGGGGAGGGGGAATTGGATGCTCACAACACAAACTTCGTTTATCGCCCCCATGAGTCTCAGAAAGCAGCTATCAGACATTCTTCCTTCCCTTTTGCCGGGGAATCCTGCGGATTCCATTAAAGGAACCGAATTGATCCGTCTGACCCGCTTGCAACTGACCGGGAACTATTCTGATGCGTCGCTCCGCTATCATTTTTCGATCATGTCCTGCGATCCTGCCTCGCCGATTGCGAAGGTGGAAAAAGGCCAAGGATACTATCGCCGGAGTGCGCCGCTGCCTGCGCTATCAGGTGCGCAGGAACTGTTAGCGCTCACTCAGGGACGCCTCGATGATCTCACTTACGCGGATTCCGATATGGTGGACGGGGCGATGTTGCGGATCCGAAAATTCCGTGCAGTGGTCACTCGCTATTTTGAAATCAATGGCCGCTTTCCTTTTGCTTTCCGTCAGGCATTCGGCAAGGACTCGCCGGTTAGTAATTTGTGGAAATATCCTGAAATTGTGTTAGTCGATTGGGAAACAGGTGGCTCACCGGATGAGGAAATGTCGTTAGATGAGACGATGCTCGCCTTCAAGCAGCGTCTGGGAATCGCGCCATTCCGCCTGCATGCGGCGCGCTTGAGAATCCAGCCATCCTTGCAAACTTACCGTGAGGATTTTTTTCAAACGCTGGCGGTTTCAATGTGGGCGCAAGGAGGCGAGCTGATTTATGCAGCCCCGATCGAAGATGAGGCGCTGGCCGACGGACTCCGCCGTTTGAGTGCCACTTTCGGCGTGGGTGTGACCTCGTTTGGTCTAACGGAAGAGGCGCTTGAGGATCTGCCTCGCCCGGCAAATATTTTGAATGCCCATCCGCGCGAAACAGAGGCGATTATGGCAAGGCTCGAGTTCAACCGGATTTCCGCACCCAAATCCCGACCGCATCTCGATTGGGCCGCGCTCACTTCGATGCGCAATGAGTCCGAGGAGGCGGAAAAACTGGTCCAGTGGCTGACCCGTTGCATCGACTTACGCCGCGCTGAGGGCTTCAAAGAGGACTGACTTTCCCGAGTGAGTTGGACATTCCAAAGCGTGGCGATCGTCGGGTCCGGCGCGATCGGGCTTTATTATGGGAGTCGCTTGGCGGCAGCAGGGGAAGACGTGCGGTTTCTGATGCGCTCGGATTTTGAGGCGATTTCAAAGCACGGTTTGAAAGTTCGGAGCATCGATGGGGATTTTGAATTACCGGAATTAAAGGCCTATCGCACGCCCGAGGAAATCGGGCCGGTGGATTTGGTGATCATCGCGTGGAAGGCGACCGCGAATGACCAACTCGGCGAGGTTTTACCACCGCTCCTTCATGAGAAAACTCAGGTGCTCACGTTGCAGAATGGTTTAGGAAACTGTGAGAGCATCGCGGAAATTGTCGGGCCGGAGCGTGTGCTCGGCGGCTTATGTTTTGTGTGCATTAACCGAATTTCTGCCGGTCTTGTTAGCCATTCCGGTGGCGGACGCATCTCCCTCGGCGAGTGGGACAAAGGCGAACCCGGGCGGGCGGCAGAATTGGCAAAACGCTTCCAAGCCGCGAAGATTCAGGCATTTGCTGTGGAAAATCTTCGCAAATCCCAGTGGGAAAAGCTGATTTGGAACATACCGTTCAATGGCCTATCAGTCGCGGAGGGCGGCGTGACGACGGACGTTTTGCTGGCGGACAGTAACATGGAAAATGAGATCCGCATTTTGATGACGGAAGTCGTGCAAGCGGCGAGAGCGCAGGGCCTTGATTTGGAGGACGAGTTGATTCATTCCAACATCGAGCGCACCCGGCCGATGGGGGCTTATCGGACCTCCAGCATGATCGACTTTGTGGAAGGACGGGAAGTGGAAGTGGTGCCGATCTGGGCCGAGCCGCTGCGACGCGGGCAGGCATCCGGAGTGGCGATGCCGCACACCGCGCATTTGCTGCGGAGGATTCGAGAGCGGCTCGTCGCGAGGGGCGGCTCAAAAGACGGAGAAGCACCGACATCGATCCTGATATTATGAAAAATCATGAATCCCTTCTCCACCGCCCACTTCTCCAAATCGTAGAGATTAGTGGCGTAGAATTTAACAGTTAGCAAATTCAACTGAGAGTGGACTTTGGTTTGTTTTTTCGGCGGCCAATTGGTTCGAATTGATTGGGATACCCCCTTGCTAATCACTTTACGCCTCTCTGTTTGAGCCAAAATCCACCTATAAGTAGAGCAGCTAAAACTCCGATGATCCATGCCCATTGTTTCTCCTCAGAGTCGTTCACCGGCATGGAAGGTTTCACTACACTTTGCGCGATAACTTTAGCAAGAGGAGGCGGTGTGGGAGTATCGTTAGGAGGGTTATTGAATGTGATGGTTTCCCAAGTGCCGTCTGGCTTGAAACGGTATTCCGTTTTTTGGCCGTGGAAAGAGAACGTGCGCTTACCGGATTTAATTTCCTCATACCAGTCCCTCCAGATGGCGATATCGGCAGGATTATCAGTAATACTTCCTGTCTGCGGCGGGTTGCGAAGTCCGATCTTGCGCAACGCTCCCATGGCATAAGAGGAATTTGCTAGAACTTCAAACCCGCGAATTTGGTCGAGAAAATCTTTGTCATCAGCGAGGAAATCACCCAGCACCTGAACCGTTTCCGGGCTGGGAAGGTGTGCAAGAACACCACCTAGAAGGAAACCCCTGTTCCTGTCGTAATCGTTTCTAGGACCCTTCAATCTAGGAATATCCTTTACCGCTTCTTGTTCCCGTTTGATTTTATTAGCGATGTCACTGGCATGTCCGGGAATGGATAGTAGTTCTTGTTGCAATTTTAAGAATATCGCGTCTACCGCTGGGCTGTGGCCATCGTAGTTCTTACGGTAACCCATGTTCCTTAAGCCTAGCCACAGAGCCGCTGAGCGTGTGTCAGGGGGACTACTTTGTGCTTCGGCAAGTTTTGATTCCCAGAGGGCCACTTGCTCAGCCTCGATTCTGCGATTCTCTTCCTGCTGATATGAGGAACTGCCAAATAGAATCCCAACCCCGCTTATGAATACAGTAATTATGGTTTTCATCAATTATCCCCATTTGGTCTGTTTTTCAGCCATTCCTCAGCCTTATCCCATTCCTTTTTCACGAGTAGGAGGGAATTCTGATCACTCTCAGATCCGCGGCACATCAGCCGTTTCGTTCGGTCCGTGCCGACAAGAGGTGCCGGGCCTTCGTTGCCCTCGTTCGGGTGCCCACCGCCCACTACAATATGGCCGATCTCGTGAGCGATTGTGTGGATGACAGCGGAGACTGATCGATATTTGATGTCCAAGATATAACCAGTCGGATTGCCGTCCAGATCATACGTCCGGGCATCTCGGTCTCCGTCAATGATGCAGTAGTTCGCACCTTCTAAAGTATCGGCTCTGCCGATCAGCGATTCTACGGCTCTAAGCTCCGTAGTGCTGCCTGGTGAGCGCTCATAAGTGACAAACGGCGTGGCACCTCCTATGACATAGACATGTATATCATAGTTCGCAGAACGATTAGAAGTGACTAGACTGACTTCGGGATTGCTCCATGCGGTGAAGTCCAGCGTGCGGTTGCCCGCCACAGGATGCGAAGATCCCGACCAGAACGTGAATCCTGGGTAGGTGGTGGTGTCGTTCGCGACATCGAAGGCGATGGATTCTGTCTGAAGCAGTGTGACTTCGAACCAAGCGTTAATCTGAGACCCGAAAATTTCATTTAGTTTCGTTTGTAGAACGGATGCGGAGGGTATTAGATCTGGAGCATCATTCGCAACACCGGGAACAACAGAAGCGATGGCATGAAAAGCGACCTTTACCGTTCTCTTTTTCATCGACTTCACGCGGATGGCTAAGTCCGCCTCATGTTCAGCTGGGCCGAATTTCCATAGCGTCGTCGGATCATCAATACTCTCAGTGGCAGTACCTCGCCAAGTGACTACTGGACCCGGAGATGCGTTGCTGACGGAGGTGGTAGATGGTGTCGCGGAGACGTTATCAGACGTGATCTTGAGATTAGCAGCAGGGGCGAGAGGGATTTTGAAATACATGTCATCCGAAAAGGCAGTGCCTCCCACCGGAGCCAAGATCCAGAACATGTCCTGATAGCCGATATCGTTCTTGTCAGCGGTGACTGAGACATCGTCCACGCCTGTGGCGGCCGTGTTATCATCGATATCCACAGGCTCGATAAATGCCTCGAGACCCTCAGTCGCGTTTCCTCCATATTCTTCCGTGCGATGGTTGTGATTGGTGAAAAGGCCACAGCGATTATCCACTAACCAGTGACCGTCTCCAATGCTGAAAAAATCCCCAACATCTGCAATACGATCCGGCATATAGCTGGGAAATGTCTGCTCGTCCGGCTTGTTCTCGATATGTGCTTCCCAGCAATACCAAGGAGCGTAATCGTCTTCCACAGAACCGGTGTGTTCAAGCGTCACCTTGTAGCGGTTATTTCTCTGAGGCGGACCCCGAAAATCGGGCCAGGGGTTAAGCTATGATTGTGGTGGCCGGGGGCGGGTATAAATCCGAACCTGAACCACACAAAATGAAAGCAA
>JAYVNE010000038.1:0-6936 GCA_043758615.1 Akkermansiaceae bacterium | reverse complement strand
AATGAAAAGACTGGCCTCGCCATTTTCTGTCCCATCACCAGCAAGGTCAAGGGTTACCCCTTCGAACTCGCCGCCCCCGCTGGACTCCCCATCAGCGGTGTTGTGCTCTGCGATCACATTCGCTCGCAAGATTGGAAGGAACGGAAATGGCAGCCCATCTGCAAAGTGCCGCTCAGCTTCGTGCATGAGGTGATGGCGCGGACACTGACGTTGTTTGATTTACCTAACTAACCCATGTCCCGCACCGCCCATTTCCGCGTCGATCCCGATCCCTCCCTCATCCAGCCCGGCAAGCTCAAAGAACTCTTAACACGATGAATCGTCCTTACATCAATTCGACGGTTCCGGAGCTTGAGGCAATTTTTTAAGCCCAGCACAATGATCATACTATACTTTTATTGCTGAAAGACGAACTGACACTCCGTTCATCAACTAGAGCATTTTAAATAATAATATAGCCGCTCCGATGCAAGCAAAACCCTACGATGTGTTCAGAATAGGGGTCGGCCAATGGCTATATTATATATTAAAATGCTCTAAAGCAGCAAGACTCCATAAAAATGTAGTCGATACTTTGGAGTGACATCAAGAATACGACTTAAATACTTCTGTAGAGTATCCCCAATGCCCACCTCCTCACAAGCCCTGCTCGCCCGTCTAAAGCCGTTGCGAGAGAAGTTGATTGATGTGTCCCTCAGAAGTCGGCTGCTGAACTATCGTGATCTAGGCAGTCAGACGCTGCCGCTGCTGCCTTGTGACCTCGACACCTTGTATCAATGGCTCGTTACTAGTGGAAAAGAATTGGAGGTGGAGGGCGTGCCTAAAAGTGAGTCAAGGGACGAATCTACTGAACCAGCAGAGGAGGATGCACAGCCAGCACTAGCAAAGCCGAGCGTGGATTTCTCTGGAGAAGATGCCACGCATGATATTAAGGATGGCACTCTCCGCTCGCGTGACTCAATGCTGAAGACCGAGAATCGGATGACGGCCTTGTTCCGCAAGTATCGCGAGTGTCTGGACGCCTTCGGCAGCAATCTCTGCTTCATGGCGCTTGGGTTTCTGGAATGGACAGATCCAAATCGGCAAGATGATGAAAAGCGCTATGCCCCACTCATTTTGGTGCCTGTGGCTTTGTCAAAAGTGAGGCGTGAGGTGGCTGTAGAAGCCGGATCAGATGAGTTCGATTTGGTAGATGAGTCTTATCCTCGGCACCGAGGCCGTCCGCGTGCCGCACGTCCTTCGCTTACTTCTCGGATGATGGCGTATCGTTTCACCGTGAAGTATGATGGTGAGGACATTGCCGATAATGTGGCTCTGCGGCTCAAACTGGAGAGCCTCCCCGGTGGAATAAGCCTAGAAGCCTTTGATGCTGAGGAGGACAACGCAACCGTTGAAGAGTATCTAGAGACCGTGGAGCGGGCCATTCGCAGACTCCCGTCTGAAGTGAACACTGGATGGAAAGTGGTCCGTGGGGCAAGGCTGGCCTTTTTCACTTCCTCCAAAGAGGCAATGTATCGCGATCTCGATCCTACCAAATGGCCTGCCACAGGTCTTGTGACCCAGGAGTGGATTCAGGCGGCTCTGGATGGTCGTGATCAGGACACGACTCCACTAGTGACAGATGACGAGGTGACTACGGCTCTGCACATCAACCATGTGCCTACTGTTCTGGAGACTGATGGATCACAGATGCGCGCCATCGTGAGAGTGCTGCGAGGTGATCCGATGGTGATTCAAGGGCCACCTGGAACGGGCAAGAGTCAGACGATCACGAATCTCATCGCGGCGACTCTCGCCAAGGGAAAGTCTGTGTTGTTTGTCGCGGAGAAGATGGCGGCGCTGAGCGTGGTGCGTCAGCGCATGGAAGAATCGGGGCTTGGGCGTTACTGCCTGGAGCTTCATTCCGCGAAAGCGACACCGAGGCAGGTGATCGATCAGGTAAAGAAGCGGCTGGCACACCAGCCCGTAGCCGCAGCCTTAGCCCCACAACAAGCGGCAGATCGTCAGCGTCTCAATGTGCATCGCATCGCTTTGCGTAACTATGGCGTATCTATCCATCACATAGATAACAGTCTGGAATCGAGCTTTCATGATGCCGTATGGCGGCGCTCACAGCTTTTGGATGTTCTGGAGATGCTCCTGTCAGATCAGAATGTCGCTGTCGATTCATTGCCTGCTCTATCGATGAGTCTAAACGCAGGTTATGCTGATCTGAGCGCCCTCATTGATGCCCTGAAAGTTGCTGGCCGCTGCATTGCAGAGGGTGTGCATCTCGCTGCGCAGCCTTGGCGTGGGTCATGTCCTCGTGAGTTGCCTGGCCCTCACATGGAAGAAGCGGTGCGACGAACGCTTGGCATCGCCAAGAAGACTGCTTTGGAATGGCAAGAGGCAGAAAGCCGTCTGCCACTGCCGGATCAGTGGAATACTCCTACAGCGGATCAGTGGATTGACCTGCATCAGCGTTTCCAGCCTGCATCCGCGCCAGAGCTACTTGAATGCATGTGTCATGCACTTGCGGCCGATTTTACTTCGCTGGCCCGATATGAGGAATACCTTATTGCACTCGTAGCATGGCGGATACCGCAGCCAGATGAAGCGCGCGCGTTGTCAGAAAACTCCGGTATCGACAAACCAACCATTGAGCAAGCTAGATTTGCGGCAGAGCAAATTGAACGCACCTTGATTTCAAGAATGCCACACGCGACGCTAGAAGAACTCGCAAACTCCAGCGAGCGCGTGCACTGGCTGCGTGACACGCTCGCCACCCGCATGGCGAATCTCACAGTGCTGGCTGAGTCGATTCATGTGCCAATCACCGATGAGACATTTTCAGCAGGCAGTAGGCTGAGCGCCTTCGGTTCACGTCTGGCACAAACGCCGCCGAGTGTATGGAGATGCATTGATGGTGCTCTGTTGCATCCATCGAGCCTCACCCAAGCAGCACTCGCCAAAAAGCAATATCATTCCCTCAAAGCGGAGCGAGATGCGATCTCAGCCGAGGTGCGGTTGGATGATCTTATGGATGCGGCCAAATGGAGCGATCTATCGCGTGAATTGCGCACCACCGCAGATGGCTGGTTTAACTGGCTGCCAGGCACACGCGTGAACAAGCTTCGTCAGCAGTTGCGAGCCTGTTTCTTGAAGCGACCTGCGAATGAGGCTGCCGCCATGCTGTCGGTGGATCGAGCGCAGAAGTTGCGTGCTGACGCCGTCACCTTCGCTGCCGCAGAGGATTGTAAATCGTTGCTAGGTCCTGCCTTCACAGGAATGACAACAGACTGGCTTTCTTTGGATGCTGCTGTCTCGCTGGTCGCGGACTGGGTCAAGCAGTTCGGTATCGTCTCTGCCCAGGAGTTCATTTCCGAGCATAAAGACGCGGTCTTCGCTCAGTCACCGATCATCGCGAGCCTTGCTACGCTGTCTGAAGCTCACATGAATGAATGGGTGTCTCTGGCATCGACCTTGTTCCGGCAGGATGAGGCCACCTTGCGCCAGCTTTCTACGCAGACCTTGCGTAAGGACGTGACCACGCAAGCAGAGACGGCTGTCAGCTTGGTCAAAGCCATCGCAGAGATCAAACTACCACCGAGCACTCTTACCGATGCTGTGCCGCACTTGTGTTCAGTGGCACTCACTCTCCGAGAACACGCTGACACCGTATCAGAACTCACAGCTAAACCGGCGTTCCTCGGCGAATGGCACCAGGGGCTGCTCGCCACTGACTCACAGCGGATTGCCCATGCCATTGCTTGGCTGCGACTGATCATTGAGGCAGAGGCACTGCCACACCCGATAAAGGTATGGGCACTCTCTACATCGACGGTGCAGCGATCTCTGGAAGTCACCGAACGCGTCCAATCCATCACAAAAGCCATTGATTGCTGGCGAGCGGCAATGGCTCCGTTTGCCGAGGTCTTTTTCTTCGATTCCTACACCGCGCCTATGTCCCAGAATAACTTGGGACGAAATGTGACCATGATTCTCTCGCAGCTTGACGCCGCCATTGAGTCTGTGCCGTCATTGTTGCCTTGGTATCACTTGCGTGAAAGTGAGCGCGACATCGAACAAGTCGGCGGCAAATCCGTTTGGGAATGGTGCCGCGAACACCATCTGAACGTTGAAGCCATCGAAAAGGCTGCTCAGCTCGGCTTTAGCAATCAGTTCATCGAGAGACTGCTCGCACAACACCCAGAGTTGAGGACTTATCATCGCCAACAGCTCGAAGAGCATCGCGATGGATTCCGATCACTCGACAAACGTGTTTTGAACTCTTTCCAGAAGGAAGTGGATCGCAGCATCTTCCGCAAGCACGGCGAAGCGCCTTCCGGCCAGCGCAGAGGCTCCACCAAGGACTTCACTGAGATGTCCATGCTGCATCATGAGATGTCCAAACAGACGCGCCATGTGCCGGTGCGTCGGTTAGTGAGGCAGAGTGGTTCTGCGCTGAAATACCTCATGCCATGCTGGATGATGGGGCCGCAGGCTGTCGCACAATTTCTTGAGCCAGAGAAAGTGGAGTTTGATCTCCTCATCATCGACGAAGCATCCCAAGTGCGGCCCGAGGATGCCCTAGGGTCACTGGCTCGTGCCAAGCAGATCGTGATCGTGGGAGATTCGAAGCAGATGCCGCCCACAGATGTCTTTCAAGCCCTCGGCGTCCACGACGACGATGAAGAGGTTGAAGACGAAGACGGAGATATGCATTCGACTAACAGCGTGGCGCTCGCAATGACCTCCATCCTCGATACCTTCGAGAAGCAGCTCCCCGCTGAAACGCTACGCTGGCATTATCGCAGCCAGCATCAGAGCCTCATCGCCTTCTCCAACGAGAGTTTCTACGAATCCAGCCTGATCGTTCCTCCGTCCCGCTGGCACGCGAGTGATGATTTGGGCATCGTGCGGCATTTTCTAGAGAATGGTCGCTTACAGGATCGTAAGAACCCTACCGAAGCAGCCAAAGCTGTCGAAATCATGCGTGAGCATGTGCTCCGAGAATCTCAGCGCCATGAAGGTGATCGTGAAACTTTGGGCGTTGTTGCCATGAATGCCGTCCAGCAGGAATTGATCTCTGAAAGGTGGGAAAAAGCCTGCAAAGATGATCCCGATCTGGAGGCTGCTCTCAACGATTTCACTTCCAAGACATCCTTGTTCATTCGCAATCTCGAAAACGTCCAGGGCGATGAGCGTGATGTGATTCTCATCTCGACTACCTACGGGAAGAACGCCGCTGGTGAGATGCACCAGCGATTCGGCCCCGTGAATAAAGCTGGTGGCTGGCGTCGCCTTAATGTCCTCTTCACCCGTGCTCGGAAGCGCATTCATCTGGTGACCAGCATGGTTCATAGCGATGTGCAACAGGACGTGAAGCAAGCCGAGTCTGGGCGCACCTTTCTCCGCAAGTATCTGCAATATGCGGAAACGGGTCATCTGCCTGACTCCGGCACAGCAGGCTTCAAGGGAACTCCAGACTCAGGTTTCGAGGAATCCGTCGCCCGCAGTCTGCTCGGACTAGGCTACGAGTTTCACTATCAAGTCGGCGTTCAGGGCTTCTTCATCGATATTGGCGTGATTCATCCTGATCAACCCGGCCAATACCTCTGCGGTATCGAATGCGATGGAGCCGCCTACCATTCTCATCCCATCGCCAGAGACCGCGACCGCATCCGCCAAGAGATATTGGAAAACCGTGGTTGGCAAATCTTCCGCATCTGGTCCACGGATTGGTATAGAAATCGCAAGCTGGAGATAGAGCGCCTGCGAACTTTTTTGAATTTTAAGAGTCGAGCTTAAGAGCACAAAGAAAGACAGGACGGCGGATGCTGAGGCCCCTCGCTGGTCTTGGTGATCTTTGTGTTATTGCGGCTGGCGTTACTGGCTACGGAGAGGAGATGAGCTTATCTCCGGGGGCGAGGGCTCGGAAGTGGCGGAGATTGAGCGTGTAGAGGATGGTGCATTTGGCACTGCGGGCACCAATGAGGTGGAGTGCATCGTAGATAGCTCCGCTACTGAGGTTTTTGGCGACGGTGAGGGTGATGGCCTCTTGGTAGTCCTGCGGGCGGAGGGGGATGAGCGTGAAGTGACTGAGGATGGACTGCTGAATGATGCGCTGGACATCGGCTGGCTGGAGGCGGGGCTTTAGGGGCAGGGCGGTGAGGGTGGCGTAGAGTTCGGCAAGGCCGTGGGTGGTAATGTGGCCTTGGCTCTTGCCCTTGTGGACAGCCCTGAGACGGGGAAAGGCGATGGCGTGGTGCGGATGCTGCTGGAGGAGTGCCGCCACCAGCACAGAAGTATCAAAACAGGCTTTCATGCAGGTTACATTCCACCGAGTTCACGGCTCCGATGGGTGCGTTGGCTCTCAATGAAATCTGCTGTGTCCCAGACCGCAGCGGGAACCTCACTTGCGCAGATGAGGATGCCGTTTGCCTCGGCAAATGGTGAAACTGGCACGACGGGACGCAGGCGGATGCCATCAGACTCTAAGGTGACTTCGAGTTCGTCCCCAGGCTTCAATGAAAATCGATCTCGAAAGGGTTTTGGCACCACTAAGCGACTCATTTTATCCAGTGTTAGCGTCATGGTTTACTATTTACCATTTGGCAGCTTAGTTGTCAATTTGCTCTCCTGACGTAACTTGGGCGGGCGTCATGACCAGCGTCTTACTCTCTTTCATCGCCATGACGGTGCTGTATCGCTTGTTGCGACGGAACAAGATTGCTTGAATAGTCGTTCATCATGGAACGCTGGAAACTCTATGCCTTTGCCTCTGCAGTTTTCGCGGGGCTGACTTCGGTGGTGGCGAAGGCGGGATTGAAAACGCTGGGCGCGGATGTGGGGCTGGCGGTGCGCACGGTGTTTGTTTTCGCGTTCATCATGCTAAACACTTTTCTCTGGACGGGTGCGGGCCAGACTGCCACTGCGCTGCAAGCGGGGGGCTGG
>JAYVNE010000037.1:0-20291 GCA_043758615.1 Akkermansiaceae bacterium | reverse complement strand
CGCGCGGCTCGGGTGAACGGGAAGGCTTCGCAAATCAGCCGCCAGGATTTGCTCCAGCTCGCCGCAAAGCACGATGTGCGGCAGCCGCAGGCAATCATCGATCAGGTCCTCGACGCCGTCGCCCATTGGAACGATCACGCCTCCGCCAACGGGATTTCAGCTACCCAAGCCGGAATGGCCGGGGCACAACATCGGATGAGCCTATAGCGAGGTTCGGGCAAATTTTCCGGCAATCTGCGCTCGCCACCTTTGCCCCTTCCCGCTTCCATCCGCCCGCCGATGGCTTCCTCTTTTTCATTTGATTCCTTGAACAAAGCTCAGCGCGAAGCCGTGGGCGCGCTCGACGGCCCGGTCATGCTGTTAGCGGGTGCGGGGACGGGCAAAACCCGCACGGTCACTTGCCGGATCGCGCACATGTTAGAGAAAAAAATCGAGGCTTCTGAAATCCTCGCCGTCACTTTCACGAACAAGGCCGCCAGCGAAATGCGCGAACGGATCAGCGGCATGGTTTCCAAAAAAGCCGCGGAAGAGATGACCGTTTGCACCTTCCACTCGCTCTGCGTCCGCATCCTGCGCGGGGGCATTGATCGGATCGGTTATAAGAAAAATTTCTCTATCTGCTCACATAGTGACCAAGTGGGCATGATGAAACAACTGCTCGTCCGCAAGGGTGGCAGTGATGAAAAGGTGAAGCCTGACACGGTGCTCTCAGAAATTTCCAAGGCGAAGAACAAGGGTATCGATCTGCAAGACATGAAGGACGATTACTTCGCGTCACTTGCCGTGGCCTATAACAACGAGCTTCGTGCGCAAAATGCCGTGGACTTCGATGACCTCCTGCTCCTGGCCGAAAAAGTCCTTCGTGAGCACTCCGATGTTAGGGAAATGTTTCGCCAGCGCTTCACCCGCGTCACCGTGGATGAATTCCAAGACACCAACTCACTGCAAATGCAGCTTCTCCAGCAGCTCGTTGGCGGGCCGAACTATCATGTCTGTGTCGTCGGCGATGACGATCAATCCATCTACGGCTGGCGCGGTGCTGAGGTGGCGAACATTCTCCAGTTTGAGAAATTTTTCCCTAACCCGAAAGTCATCCGCTTGGAGGAAAATTACCGTTCCACCCATGCCGTGCTTCATACGGCTAACAGCTTGATCCGGCACAATATCGGCCGCCGCGAAAAGATCCTCCGCTCCACACGCGCGGGCGGTGATCCGGTGCGAATCGTGGCGATGCCGGGCGATGATCAAGAAGCTGAATTTATCGCTGAGGAAATCATGTCGGAAAAAGGTGCCGTCGGTCGTGAGTGGGAGGATTTTGCGATCCTCTTCCGCACCAATGGTCAGAGTCGGAAACTCGAACTCGCCTTTCGCGAGCGGAAAATGCCTTACCGGATGGTGGGGGCGCAAAGTTTCTACGACCGCCGAGAGGTGCGCGATGTGTTAGCCTACGCCCAGCTCATCGCCTCGCCTGAGGCGGATGTCCCGCTGCTGCGCGTTCTGAACGCGCCTAACAGAGGTATTGGCCAAGCTACCGCCGTGCTCGCTACTGAGTGGAGTCGCATCCATCATCAGTCCGTCTGGCAGGCTCTCTGTGATCCATTTTTCACGGCGGAACTCGGCACTAAATCCGCCAACGCGATCCAGGATTTCGTCGCCCTCATCGCCGGTGCAAAAAACCGCATTGAGATCGCGAAGGAAAACCCTGCGGATGTTTTGCACGGGTTAATTAAAGAAATCGAATACATCCCGTGGATCGAGCGCGGCTGCAAGACCGACAACGAGCGGCAGCAGCGTGGAGAGGGCGTTCACAGCGTCATCGACAGCCTCCGCAAAAGCTGTGAGAAGGGCAAGAGCCTCCAGAAATTTCTGGATGCCAGCGCACTTGCTTCGGAAAAAGAGGACGAGGATCTTGAGAAAAAACAAGGCGTCACTCTCATCACCCTGCATGCTTCGAAAGGTCTGGAGTTCCCCATCGTTTTCCTGGTTGGCTTGGAAGAAGGTTTCCTTCCCCACACCCGGAGCATCGCAGAAGGAACCAAGGACGAGGAGCGGCGACTGTTATATGTCGGCATCACCCGTGCGCAGGATCAACTCACCATGACTTACTGCGCCACCCGAATCAAGTGGGGACAGGAAACGGGCTGCCAGCCTAGCAGTTTCATCGGCGAGCTGGATGACGAGCACCTGCTTCACACGACCTACGACGAGATCCTCGGCGCGGCCCCCAGCACGGATGAACTGGACAATTTCTTCGACGGGCTCAAGGGGATGTTAGGCGATACGTGAGAAACAGGCAGGAATGCCTGAGTCACGTGATACAGGCATTCCTGCCTGTTTTTCATTCAGTTTCCGATGATCCGATAGATCACTCCCATGCGGTCCACGATGTAGATGCTGCCGTCATTGCCCTCACCGAATGAGGAGATTAGATTGATGCGTCCGCCTTGGGGCTGTAGGTCGTCCGTGTGGTCCTTGAAGTCGGAGACCTGGCCATCAGTTAGAGTAAAAGACCAAATGCGCGGATTCTGATAGTCCCCGAAAATGTAGCGGCCATCCAGCTCCTTGATGGGACCATGATAGACATAGCCGCCCGTGACGGAGACCCCTTCCCCCTTGCCAGCACCGTGTTTGTAGCAATGAACGGGATCAATCGCCCCTTGAGGATTATCACCGGCCACCTTGGCGTTCGGATTTGCCACTGCCCCTTCCCGCAAACGCCAGCCAAAGTTAGCACCTTTGAATTGGCTTTTCGTGACGTGATCCACTTCCTCCCAGTTGTTTTGCCCCACATCGCCGATCCAGAAATCACCGTTTTTTCGGTCGAACGAACAACGCCATGGATTTCGCAGTCCATACGCCCACACCTCCGGCACCGCATCCGCTTTACCCACGAATGGATTATCCTTCGGCACGGAGTATCCCTTGGCCGAGGAGACATCGACACGCAGGATTTTTGCTAGGAAAGTATTGATACTTTGGCCGTTTTCATGCGGGTCATTTTGTGAGCCACCATCGCCTGTTCCGATATAAAGCATGCCGTCTGGGCCGAAACCGATCCATCCGCCGTTGTGATTTTCGTAAGGCTGTTTGAAGGTGAATAGAACCTCTGCCGTTGCGGGATCGGTTTGTGATAAATCCTTCGTGTTCGCAGTGAAGCGGACGATGCGGCTGAACAGTTGCTTGTCCGTGAAATTCACATAAAAGCGCCCGCTCTTTTTAAAATCCGGCGCAAACGCAAGCCCGAGTAATCCCAGCTCATTGCTGTTCCGATTCACATCCGCCACGATGTCGAGAAATGGCTTTTCTCCGCGCGCTCCGGTCTTCGCGTCCACGGTCCAAATCTTGCCGTCCTGTTCCACCACCCAGAGTTGATCATCAATGCCAATGGGTTGGCCAACCCACAGCGGTTTGGAAAATTTATCGGCAACTTTCTCCACCCCGATACGGGCTTCGACGCTTGTGAGGGAAAGAACGGAGAGGAGTGAAATGATCGCTATTTTGTCCATGCTGGTGGTTGATTGAGAAGGCTCCCTACTTTCGGGTAAACCTCTTTACGTTGAGAATAGTTGCCGTGCTTTCAAAAAAGCCAATGCCAAACAGAATTTTCTGCTAAAAAGGGCTAACTCTAACGGAAAAATGGGCTTTGTGCGATTCCTTTGCCCCTCAATTGGAGGAGATTTTCACCGCCTTCTCGATCATCGCCTCGGCCATATCGAAGTCCACGGCAGTCCGGGCGTGGATGCGGCAGACTGCTTGGCCGGCGTGGATCGTTTCACCACATTTTACGATCTGATCGAAGCCGACGGAGAAGTCCACGCCGTCGCTGGCTTTGGCTCGGCCTGCGCCTAGTTGAAGAGCGGCCTGGCCGACGAGTCCGGCATCGACTTGGACGATGACGCCACCGTGGGAGGCGATGACTTCGCGAATAATCGGGGCTTTGTGGATCTCGGCGAGCTTGGGTAAATCGGCAAGGTTTCCGCCTTGGGCCGCGACGAGTTGGTCAAAGCGACGGCGGGCACTGCCATCGTCGAGGAGCTTTTCTAAATCGGCGCGAGAGACTCCGGCGATTTTTTCAGATAGATCTAACACGATTTCACGAAGATCGGCGGGGCCTCCGCCTTCAAGACATTTCAGTGATTCGATGACTTCTAACGAATTCCCTACGGCGCGACCGAGTGGCTCGCTCATGGGATTCAGCACCGCGTGGACCTCCACCCCCATTTCCTTGCCGACCGCGATCATACTCGCGGCGAGGGCTTCGGCATCTGCCTTCGTTTGCATGAAAGCGCCCGTGCCGTATTTCACATCAAGTACGAGCCGATCGAGAGTTTCCGACAATTTTTTGGACATGATAGACGCGGTAATCAGTGCGATCGACGGCACCGTGCCCGTGACATCGCGCAGTGAGTAGAGCTTCTTGTCTGCCGGACAAAAACGGTCGGTCTGCCCCATCATGACGACGCCAAGTTCATCGAGTTGGGCAGCGGCTTCATCTAGGGTTACGCCCACTTTAAAGCCGGGAATGGATTCGAGTTTATCGAGAGTCCCGCCAGTGATTCCAAGTCCTCTACCCGAAACCATCGGCACCCAACATCCGGTGCAGGCGACGAGAGGCGCGAGAATGAGTGAAACCTTGTCGCCAATGCCACCGGTGGAATGTTTATCCACGACCATAGGGTGCCCGGCGCGGTGTGAGAAACAATCGCCGCTGTCCATCATCGCGCGTGTTAGAGCTGCCACTTCGACCGGCGTCATCCCTTTGAAAAAAACTGCCATCGCAAAAGCGGACATCTGATAGTCCGGCACGTCGCCTAAAGTATAACCTTCAATGAGCTTGCGGATCTCGGAGGGGGAAAGCTCCTCGCCCTCGCGCTTGCGGGAAATCAATGTGGGAATGTGCATTGCCATTTAAATGAATACGCAATTTGCGATTTCAGCGATGGAAAAATATCGATTCCAAGCTCACGGGCGCAATGATTTGGGTAGCGATGCAACGACAAGATCATACGAGTGATCAATGAGGTCGCAGACGAGTTTCGTGGGGAGCGAGCCATCGAGGACGAGCGTGTTCCAGTGGCGCTTGTTCATGTGATAGCCGGGGATGATCGATTCGTGCTCGTCACGAAGGATAACGGCGCGATCGGGATCGCATTTGAGATTGAGATGCGCGGGAAACTCGTCGGGCTGGGTGAGGGCGAACATTTTTCCGCCCACTTTGTAGACTAACACATCCGGGCCGAATGGGGTGGTTTCTTCAGCACCGTTTTTTGATAGAAAATGGGCGATGGCGTCGGGCAAATCCATTGCAGTGACGGTAAACGGAGGTTCATGCCATTGGAAAGGAACAAGATCGAAGGGCCATTTAAACTGCTTTTAGGGTGTCATAAAAAGGAATCGACCTTTTGGCGGGAGTTTTCAGACTCCCGGCATGTCCGGTCGCGAAGATCTCAAGAATTTGTCCCTGCTTGGAAAAGCTGGGTCCCGCCTGCCTGTCAGCCCGGATGAAGCGAAGTTGGAAATTTTTCCCAATCAACGGCCGGGACGCCGATATTGGATTACACTCAATACTTCCGAGTTTTCATCGCTCTGCCCGGTGACAGGCCAACCGGACAGTGCGAAAATCGAGATTCGCTACGTGCCAGGTGAGACGATTGTAGAAACGAAAAGTTTAAAATTCTATCTCGCATCTTTTCGAAATCAGCCGGCATTTAACGAGGAAATCATCAACCGCATCCTCGACGATCTAGTAGCCGCGTTGAAACCGCAGGAACTTATCGTACGCGGCGAGTTCGCCCCACGAGGCGGCATACAGCTAACAACCGAGGCGATTTATCCCGAGTGTGACGTATGAAAGTCTGCGTGCTGCTAAGTGGTGGGATGGATTCGGTAGTCGCGTTTTACGAGTCGCTGAAAAACCACGAGGTGGCAGCTTGTGTGTCGTTCGACTACGGATCGAAGCACAATGCCCGCGAGATTCCTTTCGCGAAACTTCATGCTGATAGAAACGGTGTGATGCATCATACGATCTCATTAGATTTCATGAATCAGCTTTTTAAATCCGATCTGCTGAAATCCGGTGGTGACATTCCGGACGGCCATTATGCCGAACTAACCATGAAACAAACGGTCGTCCCCTTCCGCAATGGTATCATGCTTGCCATCGCCACGGGCTATGCGGAAAGCATCGAGGCCGAGGGCCTAGTGATCGCCGCGCACTCGGGCGATCATGCGATTTATCCTGACTGCCGCGAGCCTTTCATGCACGGGATGGCCACCGCAATGAGCGCGGGGACCTACGCGAAAATCCAACTGCTGCGCCCTTTCATCGACACGGATAAAACCGGGATCGCCAAGCGCGGCGCGGACCTAGGCATCGACTTTGCAGAAACTTGGTCCTGTTACAAAGGCGGCGAAATCCACTGCGGCGTTTGCGGCACCTGCGTGGAGCGGCGCGAAGCCTTCCTTTTGGCTGGATTGCCAGACCCCACGAAGTATGAGCAAACTCCCCCGCTTCCGATGTTGATAGTGGATGGTTGATGGTTGATGGTCAGATTAATAAATTCATTATGACCCTCTTCTATTTCCATCAACCATCCACTCTCAACCATCAACTTTCCCCATGTATAGAATTTGCAAATCCCTCGAAGTGGAAAACGGCCACATGCTCACTAAGCATCCGGACAAATGCCGATTTCCGCATGGGCATACGCGAAAGGTCGAGTTCGTCATCGAAGCGGACGAACTCGATGACAATCAAATGGTTTGCGATTTTAAAATTATCAAGGAGGCCGTCGGCGAATGGTTAGATACCTTCGATCACGCTTTGTGCATGAATACGGCGGACCCGGCTTACGAGGATTTCAAAGCCCGCTACGGCGAACGAGTGATCGGTTTTGAAAATCAGGACCCAACGACTGAACTGATGGCCCGCACGATTTTCGACCACGCCTCAACCGCACTCACAATTTACGCCCAGCATACCGATCCTCGCTATCCTCTGAGTCCCGGCGTGCGACTCGTCCGCGTGCGAGTTTGGGAAACATCGTCCTCATGGGCGGAATACGAAAAATCTATCTAAACCATGCCCAAAACGAAATCCACATTGCCCGACATCCAGGCGACGCCCGACACCCGAGGCATTGCGATCGATCAAGTCGGCGTCTCCGATCTGCGTTACCCGATCCAAGTGCTCGATCAGGACGGAAAACCTTTTCCAACCGTCGCGAAAATCTCAATGTCGGTACACCTGCCGCATCATTTCAAGGGCACCCACATGAGCCGCTTCCTCGAAGTCCTCAGCAAACACGAGGGTGAGGTGACCATGCGCACTTTGCCTGAAATCCTGCATGATTTAAAAAAACGTCTCGATGCGGAGGAAGCACATATCGAAGTGGCGTTCACCTATTTCGTTACCAAAAAGGCACCCGTCTCTGGAGCACCAGCGAAGGTCGGCTGCGATGTCGTGTTTCAGGGAAATTCTAACGGAAAAGTCGATGACTTCGTGCTCTGCGTCACCGTTCCCGTCACCACGCTTTGCCCGTGCAGTAAAGAAATCAGCGATTACGGCGCTCACAATCAGCGCGGCTACGTCACGTTAGAAGTCCGCCCGAAAGCGAAAAAAAGCGGATGGGAACTCATCCTCATTGAGGACTTGATCGAGATCGCGGAAAAGTCCGGCTCCGCGCCCGTTTACGCGCTGCTCAAGCGGACGGACGAGCGATTTGTCACGATGCAGGCTTACGAGAATCCAGTATTCGTTGAGGATGTTGTTAGGAATGCCGCGGCTCTGCTCCGTGCAGACTCCCGTGTTTCCTCCTTCACTGTGAAAGCGGTGAACCACGAAAGCATCCATGATCATAACGCCTTCGCCACGATCATCGGCCACGCCATCGACTGAATCCAACTGTCCAGAGTGTCGAAGATTATCCCACCGGAGATTTTGCTAGATGCCTACGCCCGAGGGATTTTCCCGATGGCGCATCAGGGAGAAATCCAATGGTTTTCCCCCGAGCTGCGGGGGCTGATTCCGCTAGATGAGCGTTTTCACATTCCTCATGGGTTACAAAAATCCCTGAAGAAAAAACCCTTCGAAGTGCGCTGGAACACCGCTTTCCGCGAAGTCATGTTAGGCTGTGCGGAACGTGAGGAAACGTGGATCGACGATGTCATCCTCGAAAGCTACTGCGCCCTGCACGAAGCGGGCCACGCGCATTCCGTCGAGTGCTGGGATTCTGGCGGACTCCAAGGCGGACTCTATGGTGTATCGCTGCCCGGCGTATTTTGCGGCGAGAGCATGTTTTCCCGCAAAACGGATGCTTCCAAGATCGCTCTCGTGGCCTTGGTGGAGCGCTTGAGAGACATGGACTTCACCCTGCTAGACACGCAGTGGATGACCGAACACCTCAGCCAATTCGGCGGCTATGAGCTAACACGACAGGAATATCACGCGGAGTTGCAGCAAGCCTTGGAGAATCATCAGTAACCGAATGCACGGATTTTTTTGAGCTGGCAAATGGATCAACTCACTTCCCTCACCCTCAGCGCAGGCGTGTCCATGGATTCTCCAACGCTCATTCCTAGGAGTTTCCGATAGAGGCCGCTGTCGGGGGTGAGCAGAGTAATTTCACAGCCTTCGTGCTCGATTTCCATTCCACCGCATGTTGGGACGAGTAGGAAATAGGCGACTTCGGCATTGAGATCGACCTCCACGAGTGCGCCGGCGTCGATCAGCTCCCCAACCGCTAAATCTGGAAAGGTGAGGGATTCGAAAATCCTCACCGCTTCAGCAAGTTCATCGACTTGTCGGGCTTGGCCAGCCGCCAAATACGAGGCCTCCAAGCTGCGTGTGTCGTATTTTCCCTCCGCCTTGCTGCCTGGATCGGTGGCGGCGGCATGGGCTTCAAACGCCGCTTTGGAGAGACGTTCCAAGCGCGAGCGCAACTCCGCACGGATTTTTTCAAGCAAGGCGTATTTCATCAATGGGCGGCAAACCTTGCACATTCTCCCAGTCGAAGCAAGATTCACCCATGCGAACTATTTACGCTTACAACAACTGCGATTCCTGCCGAAAGGCTCTCAAGTGGCTCGATGAAAACGGCATTCAAATCGAGGTGAAAGACATCCGCGAAACGCCGCCCAGCCCGGACGAGCTCAGGGCCGCGATCAAACTGCTCAGTGGCGATCTGCGCCCGCTTTTCAACTCCTCCGGCGGAGACTACCGCGAGCTCAAAATCAAGGAGCGGATGTCGTCGATGACGGATGATGATGCCATTTCCCTCCTTTCCCAAAACGGCAATCTTGTAAAACGCCCTTTCCTCATTGGTGATGGCCGGATTCTCACGGGTTTCAAACCGGATGTCTGGAAACGAGCGCTACTCTAACGGGCTTGATTTGAGTGAGCGTCTTTGTGGGCGATCTCGTAAAAAAGATTATTTATTTCGAGGCTAGGCCCCTATTTGTCCCACCCTGGCTGTCACGATGGCGGGGTTATGAAACAACACCTCACCGAAATCGTCTTCATCCTCGACCGCTCCGGCTCTATGCAAGCCATAGTAGAGCCCGCCATCAGCGGCTTCAACCGTCTCCTTCTCGAACAACAACAGGCCCCTGGCAGCGCCCGCTTCACACTGGTGCTGTTCGATGATCACTACGAAGTCCCATGCCAAGCAGTGCCCATCGCCGAGGTCGTGGAGCTGGACACCAGCACCTTTGTGCCGCGTGGCAGTACCGCGCTGTTGGATGCCATCGGCCAGACGATTGATGAACTCGGGAAAAAGCTCCAGAACACGCCGGAGTTAGATCGCCCGGAGCAAGTGATGATCGCCATCCTAACCGACGGTGAAGAGAACGCCTCCAGTCGCTACACATGGCAGGACATCGCCAAACGCATTCAGCATCAGACGGAGAAATACCAATGGCAGTTCCTCTTCCTCGGCGCGAATCAGGACGCCATCGCCACGGCTGGGAAAATGAACATCCACTCGTCGAATACTGCGAACTTCTCAGCGAATGAACATTCTTATGTCTCCGCGAAAGGTGCGCTCAGCCGGAAAATGAGCGCCATCCGCCGCCGCAGCCAAGGTGCCACGGATGCCGTAACGTTAGAAGACGCCACAGCTCCTTTGGACCAGCTCCGCGAGGACGAGGAAAACCGCGGCAAATAACTATTTCCCCCACGGGTGAGTCATTTTCTCTGTGCCGCGTGGCCGAGGCTTTCGTTGTGGATTGCCGGCCGATCGTGTAGGCGCGGCACAGGGATCTATCACAGGTCTAACGACCATCCGCATTAAGCCACAACTGTGGCTTCCGGGGCCGTCCCCGCCACGCGTGAATTAGGAAGCAGGCGGCAAAAATAAACATGAAGAGCGAGAAAAACTGACCTTTTGTTAGGAATCCAACCATCGCGGCATCCGGCTCACGGAACTGTTCACCGAAAATCCGAAAAACCGCGTAGAGTGCGAAAAACAATCCTGTGATCATCCCATCAGGTGTCTTTTTAAATCTCATACGTACCACCCAAAGGATGGTGAAAAGCAGCGCACCTTCCAGCAATCCTTCGTAAATTTGTGAGGGATGTCGTGGCTGGAGAAATTCCGCGAGTGTGTTAGATACTTCTGGATGATGACGGGCAGAGACGATCAGTGCGTCCAGTGAAGTGGCATCCGCGAGGGTGGGGTCCACTTGCGTACACGCCTGCCAAGCCGCAGTTTGCACGTCCTGCGGCTCTTCACCGAGTGAGAGTGGAAATTTCACCGCCCATGACACGCCATTTGCCACGCGCCCGAACAGCTCGCCATTGATGAAATTCGCGATACGCCCGAATAACAATCCTAGCGGCCCCACCACGCACAAACCATCGGCCAGTCCTGCCCATGAAACCTTGTGCTTCCGCGCATAATACCAAGTGAAAATCGCCAGCCCAAGAATCCCACCGTGGCTGGCCATGCCGCCTTCCCACACGCGGAAAACAACCAGCGGATCTTTTGCCAGACCTGCCCAACCGACTTTGGGTAAATGATAAAATAGGATGTAACCCAAGCGCCCGCCGAGGAACACACCGAACAAAGCGACCGCAGCGATAAAATCTGCCGTCTTCTCTGGCTTCAAAACCCACAACCCACGCTGCGCCAAATGCCGGAGCAAAATGAAACCGCCGACGAAGCCAAACAAATAAGCCAAACCATACCACCGGAGCGCCAGATTGCCGTGAATCGGCAGGGCGATCGGATCCAAATTATGCACGTAAATCGCAAACACACAGCAAAGACACACGATCTCCACGCCGCTAGCAAGCCGTGATCAATTTTCTCTCGCTTCACGATGGGAATTTCCAAATCGCCGCGTAAACTCCCCTCATGCCGAGCAAACAGGACCTCCTCGACCTTCAGTTCATTGATGCGCGTCACAAGCTCATTGACATCGCCGCCTTTCTCGACCGCATCGACCGCCATCCTGGCGAGCCCGACTACCGCTACGAGGCCCTCCAAAAAGCCCTCCCCATCCTCCTGTCAGACCGGCCTGACCGCGCCCGAGCTGTGCTCGAATCTTTTTCCGATCACAGCACGGGAGTCACCGAAAGCGCGCCCTTCCAAGGTGCCTTCGGGGCCGCGCTTCCTGAAAGAAAGTCGATCGTTGAGAGTTGATGGTTGATAGGCATCAAATGAATCAATGCCTCTCTATTTAAATCTTCCTCTTTCTATCAACTCTCATCTATCAACTTCCTCCCAAATGAAATACATCGAGCCCCACGGCCACATGCTCAGCCGGACCACGGACGATTACGAAAAACTCGCCCTCTCCGGCTGCGAGGCGATCTGCGAGCCTGCTTTTTGGGCCGGCTTTGATCGCTCATCCGCCGATGGCTTTTACGACTACTTCCGCCAGCTCACCGAATACGAACCCAAACGCGCCGCGAAATATGGAATTAAGCATTACTCCTGGCTCTGCATCAATCCCAAGGAAGCCGACGATCCCGGATTCGCTCGCGAGGTGATGAGTCTTATCCCGCAGTTCCTCGATTGCCCGACGGTGTTAGGCATTGGTGAAATCGGTCTCAACAAAAACACCCGCAACGAGCTCACCATTTTTGAAGAGCACGTCCAACTCGCCATGGATCGCGATCTGCCCATCCTCATCCACACCCCGCACTTGGAGGACAAGCTCAAAGGCACCCGTCTCATCCTTGATTCCCTCGCCTCCTTCTCCCAGCTCGACCGCGCCAAAGTCATCATCGACCACGTCGAGGAACACACCATCTCCCACGTGCTGGACGCCGGTTACTGGGCCGGTATGACACTCTATCCGGAAAGTAAATGCAGCCCTAACCGCGCCATCGACATGCTCGAACTCTACGGCCCGGAGCGCCTCTGGATGAACTCTGCCTGCGACTGGGGCCACTCTGATCCCCTAGCCGTCCCCAAGTGCGCCCTCGAAATGAAACGCCGCCAGCACAGTGCGCAAGCCATCGAGGAAATCATCTATCAAAACCCGAGAAAATTCCTCAGCCAGTCACCGAAATTCGTTCTCTAATCTGTAGCGTTGGTCTGCGACCGTCGCTGTTTAATTCCACACCACGCTGAACGCATGGGATTGTTCAGCAGTTGCGATTTGATCTCCGACACTCACAGAGTGCCGCTACATTTTCTCGGTGCTTCTTTCCGCTTTCCTAGCTCGTCGCATTTTTCTAAACCCATTCAGACATGAGCAAAATCGTTCTCTTATTCTCAGGACAAGGGGCCCAGAAAGTGGGCATGGGCAAGGATTGGGCGGAAAGTTCCGGATTGGCCCGCAGCATGGTACACCAAGCGGATCAGGCGCTGGGGTATTCGATTTCGGAAATCATGTTTGATGGACCCGACGAAGAACTGACCAAAACGTCATTCTGCCAACCGGCACTTTATTTGCACGGAATGATCGCGCTGGCTTTACTGAAGGAGCGTTTGCCGAATTTCGAGCCAGTGGCAGCGGCCGGTCTTTCGCTCGGGGAATTCACCGCCCATGCGGCGGCGGGCACGTTTTCATTTGAAGACGGGCTGCGGATCGTCGCACGCCGCGGAGCGTTCATGGAAGAAGCGTGTCTAGCGACTCAAGGTGCGATGGCGGCCTTGATCGGTGGCGATGAAGCGCAGGTCCGCGCACTCGCCGCTGCTGCGGACGTGGATGTCGCAAATTTGAACGCGCCGGGACAAATTGTTCTATCCGGGACGGTCGCGGGGATCGACGCGGCCGTGGCGCAGGCGAAGGAATTCGGCATCCGCCGTGCGATTAAGTTAAACGTAGCCGGTGCCTATCACTCGCGCTTGATGCAAAGCGCGCAGGATCAACTCGCGGCGGAGCTGGCCCAATTGTCCATGCAGTCCCCCTCCCTTCCGGTTGTTTGTAATTTCGGCGCCTCTGTGGTCTCAGAGCCTGCCGAGATCCGCTCGATGTTGGAAAAGCAAGTGACCGGCTCGGTGCGCTGGACGGAGTCCATCCAAACCCTCATCGCCATGGGCCACCGCACCTTTCTCGAATTCGGTCCTGGCAAAGTTATTGCCGGGCTGGTTGGGAAAATCGACAAAGAAGCGACCGTGCATTCCGTGGAGGATTTGAGCACCTTGGAAGCTGCAATTGAGGCCCTTTCCTGATTGAAATTATCCCCCGGAAAAAAATTCGCAAAACTGTGAAAAAGAGATTGCACCCAAGTGGGTCGGTAAATAGCTTCCCGCACCCGAGCGGGATATGGAGCGGTAGCTCAGTTGGTTAGAGCGCCAGCCTGTCACGTTGGAGGTCGCGGGTTCGAGTCCCGTCCGCTCCGCCATCCCCGTTCGGTAACAAACCCCGCCTGAAAAGGCGGGGTTTTTCTTTGACAACCAACATCAAGAACGGTTGCGGTTCGCCTACGTGATCGGCCTAAAGCGCAGAGCCGTGGACCGGCATCCATGCCGCATTCGCCTTGGAGGATTTTACGGCGGCCTCGATGAAGGCCATGCCTTCCACTCCATCATCGACGGTGGGGAAATCGTAGCCCTCGGGGCGTGGATAGCAGCCGTTGATCGAATCAACGATCGCCTCGGCCGCCGCCAGATAGACGTTGGCAAAGGCCTCGATGAAAGCCTCAGGATGGCCGAAGGGAAGTCGCGTGTTTTTTGCGGCCTCAGGCCCATTGTAGTCATTCCCACGCCGCCAGATCTCGCGTGGCTTATCCGCAAATTTCACGATCAGCTCGTTAGGATGTTCCTGATGCCATTCCAGTGAAGCTTCGGTTCCGTAAACCCGAATGTTCAGATTATTTTCATCGCCGGTGGAAATCTGTGAGGCGAAGAGCACGCCTCGTGCGCCGCCTTCGTAGCGGACGAGCATGCTGCCATCATCGTCGAGTTGGCGACCGGGAATGAAGGTGTTTAAATCCGCAGCGATTTCATCTAACTCCAAACCCGTGATGTAGCGGGCGAGGTTTTCGGCATGCGAGCCGATGTCGCCGATACAGTTAGAGACACCCGCGACGGATGGGTCCATTCGCCAGTTAGAGATTGCGCCATCGGTCTGTTCCGTGAGTGCGCTGATCGCGTAACCTTGTGGATATTCCGCGACAATTTTGAGAATACGTCCGAGTTTTCCGGCCTTCACCATCGCACGGGCCTGCTTGACCATCGGATAGCCGGTGTAATTGTGAGTGAGTGCGAAAACCAAGCCCGATTTTGCGACGAGTTGTTGCAAGGCCTTTGCCTCTATCAGAGAAAATGCCAGCGGCTTTTCGCAAATGATGTGGATGCCGGCCTCAAGAAAAACCTTCGCCACCGGATAGTGCAGATCATTGCGGGCGACGATGGTGACGAAGTCGATGCGTTCGCCCTGTGGCAGCGCGGCTTCGGCTTTCGCCATTTCCGGGTAGGATGAATAGACGCGTGTGGGATCGAGAAAAAAGTCCTCACCCGAGAGTTTCGATTTTTCGGGATTTGAGGAAAAGCAACCGGCGACGAGTTCGATTTTGCCATCGAGATTGGCCGCCATGCGGTGGACCGCGCCGATGAAAGCGCCACGCCCACCACCCACCATGCCCATACGGAGTTTACGATTCATTTGGAAAGAATTAATGGTTGAGAGTTGATGAAAAGAACAGGCAAGAATGCCTGTATCACGTTGCGCTTCAGATAGAGACGGGTTTGCCAGCCTTAAGACACTGGAGCGCGAGAGGGGTGTGAAATTTGTTAGGAACAATAATACTAACGGCATCAAGGTCTTTGCACTCCGCGAGCATGGCATCGACAGACTGGAAGGCTTCGGCGATCCCCCATTTTTCGGCAGCTTTGGCAGCGGCACCGGGTGCAAGATCTGCCACGGCCATGATGTCTGCGCCTGCCTGGCGGAATCCTGCTGCATGGTATTGCAACATTCCGCCTGCTCCGATCACTCCGACTTTTGTGGCCATATTTCTGATATTTTGATTTCAGCCGCGATTCCAACTCGCAGTCACGAGGGGCTGATTCGATACTCGACTGCGTCGCCTATTCTTTCCCCTGCCACTCGCCGAAGTTGCGAAATTTCGCGTAGCGATCGTCTAGCAGTTTTTTGGTCGGGAGTGCCGCGAGTGCATCCAAGTGGGCAATCACCTTGTCGCGGAAGGCGCCCGCAGTGGCTTGGTGGTCGTGATGGGCACCGCCGGTGGGTTCGTCGATCACATCGTCGATGAGCCCGAGTCGCTTGAGGTCCGGTGCCACGAGTTTCATCGCCTCGGCGGCTTCGGGCGCGTGCTTGCGATGTTTCCAGAGAATGGCCGCGCATCCTTCTGGACTGATGACGGAATAATAGGCGTTTTCCATCATGATCACGCGATCCGCCACGCCGATGCCGAGTGCGCCGCCGGAGCCACCCTCGCCGAGCACAATGGCAATGATCGGTGTTTTAAGCAGCATCATTTCCCGCAAATTGAAGGCGATGGCTTCAGCGATGTTTCGCTCCTCGGCACCGATACCGGGAAAGGCTCCGGGAGTGTCGATCATGGTGATCACGGGCAGTCCAAATTTCTCGGCAATCTTCATCAAACGCATGGCCTTGCGGTAGCCTTCCGGGTGGGCGCTGCCGAAGTTGCGCTTCAGGTTTTCCTTGGTGTCGCGGCCTTTTTGATGACCGATGACCACCACGCGCCGACCGCCGATGCGGGCGAATCCGCCAGGCATGGAGGCATCATCGCCGATGTGGCGATCCCCGTAAAGCTCCTCAAAATCCGTGAAAGCAAGCGATACATAGTCGAGCATGAACGGGCGATTCGTGTGGCGTGCGATCTGGACCCGCTGCCAAGGGGTAAGGTTTTTGTAAATGTGGGCTCGGGTTTCGGCAAGTTTCGCCTCCATCATCGAGATCTCGGCGGACATGTCGATATTTTGGGACGCCGAGCGGGCCCGGAGTTTTTCAAGCTCGCGTTCCAGTTCAACGGCGGGTTTTTCAAATTCGAGAAGCTGCATGTGAAGGGTGAAAGAATCGGGATGGAGCGCGAAAGATGCAAGACTAGAGATGGTGGCATACGAGCTCCGATCCGAGGGAGCTCACTTGGGCGGGTTGCGAATTTCGACCTCATTACCGATGCGGGTGAGGAGGTTAATTTCCTCCATGTCTTCCGCTTTGAGGACGATGCCGGAGGGGGCCTCTGCGGGCGGGCCATTGTAGCCACGGATGGTGATGGGTGGCTTGCCAAACTGGAGGATCTTGTTTGCGGCGCGGTAGTCTCTGGAGGGTAGTTGGACGCGTTTGCCCCCGGCATCGGCGGCTTTGGAGTGGATCGTCGTATGTTGGGCGGCAACCACTCCGGGGACGCCGAGATGGATGATGTTATACTCACAAATAAATCGGGTCCCAGCCCAGAGCGAGAGAGCCTTGCGGTGGGGTTCAATAAGGATTTTAAAATCGAGCGGCATGACGATGAGCTCCTCACCCGGCTGAATGCCTTTGAGCTCTAACATCCCGTTAAGATGCATGATGCAGTCGATATTCGTGTTGTGCTCTGCGGCGATGCTAAAAAATGAATTTCCTTTTTTAACGACGTGGGTTTGTTTCCCGTCCATGTGGGAGGTTGATAGAAGCTCATCGAGGTTCATTTCACCGACGACTTGGCGTGCGAGAGGGGCAGAGGGAGATGTCGGGTAAACGTTGACGATTGAAACAAGCTTTTCGCGTGCTTCGTCGAGCTTGCCAAGCGCCAGCAACTCGTGAGCTTTTTGATAGGCTTTTTCACCGGGGTCGATGTCTGGAAGCTCGGTAGAATCTAACATTTTCGCAAAATCCGCGTCGTTCCTTTTATCGACAACATCGGTAGCGTTCGGGATGATTCTGGCAAAGATTCCGCCCAAGGGTCTAACGGTGACGTGATAGGCGAGCATGCCGGTGAAGGTCATGATGGCGAGCACGCAGAGGCCTGCGAGAATTTTGAGGAGCGTCCAAAAATTCATGTGCAAGTGCGAAAGGTCTTCAGATAAGGCCGCGGCGTTTGAAATCGAATGCGTTGATCTCATGAGAGCGGAGGATCATTTCAAAGGAGAATTTAAGGATGGAGATTTCCCACGCATCGTCAACGCCTTCAATAATGGCGAGAGAAGGATTACCGGATTTGCGGATGCCTTCAAGGACTCGTTCACGGACGGATTCTATCGAATCGTGAATAATTTCCTCATGGACGTTTCCCCGGCGGAATTGAAATCCGTATTGAAGGAAAGCGAGGTCCTTGCCTTCGGAGCGGAGTTGCTCGACGAGTTTATCAAAACGCGCGCGGGCGGATGCATCAAAGCCTTCCAGCTCGACCTCATTGTAAGCGGACGGCCGCAGGATGCGCGGGCGCATGGCTTCGACAGAACCGGTGCGTATTCTCACCTCACCGGTGCGGTCCATCAGCTCACTGATGAGCTGAAACTCAAATCGTGTCTCGCCGAAGGTATCGATCCGACGGTCCGGTTCTCGGAGGACTTTGGTCGTTTCTAATGCGTAGTGAATATCGTCCGGCGAGTGCATGATAGGAGAGGTTCTACCTGATTCAGTGAAAAGCAAAGAAAAGGGCGGACACCCTTGAGGAGCCCGCCCTTTTGCAAAGCATTTTCTAACGAAATTAGGCTTGTTGGCTTGTGATGTAAGTGACCACATCGCCGACTGCTTGAAGCTTCTCAGCCTCTTCATCAGGAACCTCGATATCGAACTCTTCCTCGAAAGCCATCACGAGCTCTACGGTGTCGAGCGAGTCGGCACCGAGATCTTCGACGAATTTTGCTTCAGTGGTGACTTGATCTGCGTTGACGCCAAGTTGGTCAACGATGATGTCCTTTACGCGGGCTTCGATACTTTTATCTGACATGAGTGGTTGGTGGTGAGAGTTGGTGCTGAAGGTGGTTATCGTTTGCGCACCCGACTTGGCAACATCGAAAATGATGGAAAGTGGGAAAAGCTTAGACTTGGGTAAAATCAATCACTCCGTCGGAGCCGGATCATCGGTGGATGTCGTCGCAGAATCCGTGGTGTATTCGATAATTTCACCTGAGAAACGTGAGCGGATATAACGCATGAGGCGTTCGGCAGGTTCATCGTTTTCTTTTTTAAATCCGCCGTAGGTCAAGCCGTCGATACGGATGCGACCCTTGCCCGAGGTGCCATCGAAGTCGATAAAAGCAAGTCCCTTGGTTTCCCATTTGCGGAGATCGAGCGTTTTGAGATCGGCTAGGGCAATGCGACGGCCCTCCGGGGTCGTGACGGCCTCGCCATCGACAGCAATTTTCCTGCCCAGTGTGCGGGCGAGATAAAACGCCGCGATCAATGATAGAGTGAGGCAAACGCCGAAAACGATCCATTGTTCGTGGATTTTTTGGGCGTCGTAAGGTTCTTCTGGCGGCTCTGCGTTGAGTCCTCGCTCCTTGGTATATTCGCGCCACAGGATGTTCCATTGGAGCGGCTTCATTTTGTCGTAGTCCTGGAGGATTTCCGGCCACGGCATGGGCAATTTCAGGTTACTTGGCAAAACCGATGGATCGGGAGGAAGTGCCACCGATTGACTTGCCGCATAACTTTTCCAGGCTTCAGGAGTTAGACTGCTTTCGGTAGCAGATGGGCCGCTGGAATTCATTTTCGCAAAATCTGCATTCGCCTGTTGGAAGGCTTTGTAGAGATAAAAACTCTCATTTTTTTTCCGGTAGCCGGTTGAGCCGTCGATATAAAACAGAACCGAGAAAACCCCGAACATCACCAACATCACCAAGGCGCGAAGGAGAAACCAAGGCGTTGGTTTGCAAACAATTGTTTCAGATGAACTCATCGGTATGCGGAGAACCCAACAGGGATCCAACACAATTGGCAAGTCACAAGCCGGACATGATTGCGGAATTTCGCTGCATTCTGGCTTGTCGATAGTCCGCAGACTGGTTACGGAAGCCCCTGTCATGCCAATCGCAACCCCCGCGCAATACCGCGCCATGTTGGACGCCGCCCAAAAAGGTGGCTATGCCTACCCCGCCATCAACGTCACCTCTCTGCCTACCATCAACGGTGCGCTGCGTGCTTTTTCCGAAGCGAAATCAGATGGAATTATCCAAGTTTCCACCGGCGGCGGCGAGTTCGCTTCAGGCACCTCGGTGAAGGATGCCGCATTCGGAGCCATCGTGCTTGCCGAAGCCTGCCATCTTCTCGCGGAAAAACACAACGTGCTCATCGCACTCCACACCGACCATTGCCATCCGAGCAAAGTTGATGGATTCCTGAAGCCGCTGCTAGAAGCCTCGCGCAAGCGCATCGCTGAAGGTAAGGGCCCGCTTTTCCAATCCCACATGTTTGATGGCTCGGTCGTCGAACTGAGTGAAAACCTCGAAATTTCCAAAGCCCTGCTCAAAGAGTGCGCTGAGCTCGGCATCATCCTCGAAGTCGAAGCAGGTTGCGTGGGTGGCGAAGAAGATGGTCACGACACCTCGGGCCTTCCAATCGAAAAACTCTACACCACTCCTGAAGACATGGTGGAAGTGTATGAGGCGCTCAAGCCAATCGGCCGCTTCCTTTTCGCCGCCACCTTCGGCAATGTTCACGGTTCTTACAAGCCGGGCGCAGTGAAGCTCAAACCCTCCATCCTCCGCGATGGCCAAAAAGCCGTCACTGACAAATACGGCGCGGAAGCCGAGATGGACCTCGTCTTCCACGGCGGCTCCGGCACTTCCGAGAGCGACCTCCGCGAAACCCTCGACTACGGTGTGGTGAAAATGAACATCGACACCGACACCCAATACGCCTTCACCCGCCCCATCGTCACCCACATGTGCCAGAACATCGAAGGGGTTCTTAAAATCGACGGC
>JAYVNE010000036.1:0-20293 GCA_043758615.1 Akkermansiaceae bacterium | reverse complement strand
ATCGCGGTGAACGGCATGGTCACCGTCGCCGCACTTGAGCTCTTACCCGCAGCATCCACAGCGGAATAGGTGAAACTTGCGGTGATCGCGCCGTCGTTCGGATCGAGTTTGAGCAAGCTGGCGTTGTAGTTCGTAATCGTTTGACCGACTGTTACGACGCTGCCGTTGTAATAAAGCGTGCCGTTAGATGGCAATGTATTGATGGTGAAAGTAGTGAGCGTTGCATCCTCTGGATCAGTACCAGTCAATGTCGCCACTGTGACTTGCGCGGTGCCTGCTGGGTTCAATTGCGAAGAAGCCGTCGCGTCGTTCGCGGTAGGGGGACGCTCGATTCCGAAGTTTGCGTTGGCGATTGATGTTGTGGTTACGGCCACTGTGAGTGATCCGTTAGCGGTGCCGTCATTGCCGGCGGTGGTGCCGATGAACTCGCCCGTGTTGACATAGCCCAATGGGAGAGCTGCCGCGGGTGCCGCGCTACCGACTGTGCCTTGTGTGGTGCTGAGGACGACGGTGTAAGTCGTACTACCGACAACAGAGAGGAAATTGTAAGTGCCAACGGCTTGCACCGTTTGGACCTGGACAACGTTGCCTCCGCTCACAAGATTAGCGTAAAGGGTGTTGCCCGCATTGGTGCCTGTGCCGTTGACGATGCTGTCGATGAGACCGTTTGCGTCGTCAAATACAGTGCCGCTGACACCGATGGTGGTAAAGGGCATCGTGACCGTCGCAGCAGGTGAAGACTTGCCAGCCACATCAACTGCCGAATAGGTGAAGCTGGCGATGATCGCGCCATCGTTGGGATCCAATTTCAGCAGGGTTGAATTGTAACTGGAGATCGTCTGCCCTGCCGTCGCTGCAATACCGTTATAGTAGAGTGTGCCGTTAGATGGCAGTGTGTTGATGACGAAGGTCGTGATCGACGCGTCTTCAGGATCGGTGCCGGTGAGCGTTGGCACGGTGACTTGCGTGGTGCCTGCCGGATTCACCTGAGAGGCGGCGGTGGCATTGTTCGCTGTCGGTGTGCGTTCGACCCCGAAGTTCACATTGGTGATGGATGCGGTCACTGTGGTCACGACAAGCAATCCGTCCGGACTACCGTCGCTGCCAGCCGTGACTCCGATATTTTCACCGGTGTTAGCGTAACCCGAAGGAAGCGCCGCAGCCGGAGCCGTGCTGCCCACGGTTCCCTGCGTGGTGCTCAACACAACCGTGTAGCTCGTGTTGGGGGCCACAGTCCCGAAGCTATAGGCCCCGGTTATTACTGTTGCAACTTGGGCTACAGTCGTCCCACTCACCAGGTTGGCGTAAAGCGTTGCTCCCGCATAAACGGTGCCGTCCACGGTGTTGACGGGAGTTCCTAGCAGACCATTGGCATCGTTATAGACATTTCCACTGAGACCAATCGTAGTGAATGGCATCGTGACTGTCGCTGCCGCTGACGATTTTCCCGCAGCATCAACGGCAGAGTAGGTAAAGATTGCGGTGATTGCTCCATCGTTGGGATCGAGCTTGAGCAGCGAGGAATTATAACCCGTGATTGTCTGACTAACTGTTACAACGCTGCCATTGTAATAGAGCGTCGCGTTGGTAGGCAGCGTATTGATCGTGAAACTGGTGACCGACAGATCCTCCGGATCGGTGCCGATGAGCGCTGGCACGGTGACTTGAGCGGTGCCTGCTGGGTTCAACTGAGAGGCGGCGGTGACATCGCTGGCAGCGGGTGGCCGCTCAATGCCGAAGTTGGCATTGGTGATCGATGTGGTCGTCACTGCCACGGCAAGCGATCCATTAGCACTGCCGTCATTGCCGGCGGTGGTGCCGATGAATTCTCCGGTATTCACATATCCGGCGGGCAGAGCTGCGGCAGGTGCCGCGCTCCCAACGGTGCCCAACGTTGTGCTGATTACGACGGTGTAGGAGGTGTTGCCAACGACAGAGACAAAATTATAGGTGCCTGCGAGTTGCAGTGCTTGCGATTGCACTACATTTCCTCCGCTCACGAGGTTCGCATAAAGGGTGTTGCTGGCGTTGGTGCCGGTGCCGTTGACGATGCTGTCGGCAAGACCATTGGCATCATTGAAGACAATCCCGGTAATGCCGATGGTGGTAAACGGCATGGTGACTGCCACCGCTGCGGATAACTTCCCTGCCGCATCGATAGAGGCATAGTTGAAGGTGGCGGTGAGTGCCCCATCCACCGGATCAAATTTGAGCAATGACGCGGTATATCCGGTGATAGTTTGGGCAACCGTCACGGCAGTTCCGTTATAATATAAAATTCCGTTAGTCGGCAGACTAAGGATGGTGAATTTCGTGATCGAGGCATCTTCCGGATCGGTGCCGGTGAGTGTCGGCACGGTGACCTGCGCGGTGCCGGCCGGGTTGACTTGGGAAGCCGCGCTGAGCGGTGTGGCGGATGGAATGGCGTCGATTCCAAAGTTTGCATTGGTGATAGAACTGGTGGCAATGGCCACGATGAGCGAGCCGTCAATAGAACCATCGTTTCCAGCGGCGGTGCCGATGAATTCACCGGTATTCACAAAACTCGTCGGAAGTGATGCGGAAGGAGCGGCACCGCCAACAGTCCCCTGCGTGGTACTGAGCACGACAGTGTAGGTGCTGCTTGGCGCGACAGTACCGAAGTTATAGGTGCCATTGGCCGCTACGGCGACCACTTGCGCAACATTGCCGCTGCTAACGAGGTTGGCGTAGAGGGTGTTGGTCGCATTGGTGCCCGTGCCATTGACAATACTATCCGTGAGGCCATTAGCATCGTCAAATATAGTGCCGCTGATTCCGATGCTGGTAAAGGTAATGGTGCAGCTAACAGCAGGAGATGATTTACCCGCGGCATCAACCGTCGAGTAAGTGAAGATCACTGTGATGGCACCGTCGTTGGGATCGAGTTTCAAAAAGGCCGAATTGTAACCCGTGATGGTCTGCCCGACGGTGACGGGAGTGCCGTTATAGTAGAGGGTGCCATTGGGAGGCAGCGTGCTGATGACGAACTTCGTAAGTGATCCATCCTCGGGGTCGGTGCCAACGAGCGTCGGCACCGTGACCTGGGTGATGCCGCCGGGATTGGCCAAAGCGGCTGTTAGGGCGGTGGCTGTAGGCGTGCGGTTAATGCCGAAATTGGCGTTTGAAATGTTAGCGGAGGCCACGGTCACGGCAAGGGAGCTGTTGACCGTGCCGTCATTTCCCACACCATTGCCGATGAATTCGCCGGTGCTTACATAGCCCGATGGTAATGAAACCGCCGGAGGAGCGTTACCAAACGTCCCAGCGCTGGTGCTGAGTGTAACGGTGTAGTTCGTGCTGGCTGAAACGGCGGGAAACACATACGCACCAGCTGTGGAAACAGCGACGCTTTGACTCACCAAGCCGCCGGTCGAGAGAATTGCGAAAAGACCACCACCGTTAGTGCCGGTACCATTGACAATGCTATCGGAAAGACCATTGGCATCATCGAAGACGTTGCCGAAAATGCTGATTCCAGAACCAGCGAATGGCATAGTCACCGTGGCTGCTGGCGAGAGCATCCCGGCCGCGTCTTTAACGGAGTAAGTGAAGCTAACAACGAGCGTGGTGGCGGTATTTCCCGTGGGGTCAACCGTCAGCAGCGCGGGATTGAAACTCGTGATCGTCTGCCCCGCAGTGGTGGCAACGTTGTTATAATAAAGCGTGCCGTTAGTTCCCAGAGTATTGAGGACAATTGTGGTGATAGATGCGTCTTCAGGATCGGTGCCGCTGAGGGTTGGAACAGCCACCTTGGTGGCCCCGCCGGGATTGGTCTGGCTGGCGGCGGAGACATTGACGGCAGTAGGCAGGCGGTTGAATCCGAACAGCGCGTTCGTGATTGTGGTGGCACTCACTGTAACCGCAAGCGAACCATCGGTCGTGCCGTCGTTTCCGGTTCCTGTGCCAAGTTTTTCCGCAGTGTTTACATAACCTGTAGGAAGCGATGCAGCAGGAGCCACGCTGCCGATGGTCCCCTGCGCGGTGCTGAGAACGATGGTGTAGGAAGCTGCTGGCACGGTGAGGAAATTAAAAGTGCCGTCAGCGGCCACGGCTTGGACCTGGGCGACGTTTCCGCCTGTCACTAGGTTGACATAGAGTGTGCCACCTGCATTGCTGCCGGTGCCGTCAACGGTGTTGTTCGTGGTACCGTTAGCATCATCATAGACCGTGCCACTCACGCCCACGGTGGTGAAAGGCATGGTGACTGTCGCCGGCACGGAGGATTTGTTAGCTGAGTCAACCGTAGAGTATGTGAAGGTCGCAGTGAACGCGCCGTCGTTGGGATCGAACTTGAGCAATGACGCGGTGTAGTTGGTGATCGTCTGCCCCACGGTGACAGCAACGCCATTGTAGTAGAGAATTCCGTTAGAAGGCAGTGTATTGATGATGAAGGTCGTGACGGACGCATCTTCGGTATCAGCACCCGACAGAGTCGGCACGGTCACTGTGATGGCTCCTCCTGGATTGGCTTGCGAAGCCGCAGTTGCGGCGTTGGCGGTTGGTGCATGCTCGATGCCAAAATTGGCATTGGCGACATTGGTAGTGACAACTGAAAAACTGAGTGCTCCATCTACGGTGCCGTCATTGGCAACACCCAGTCCGAAATTTTCGCCCGTACTAACATAGCCGGAAGGCAGGGAAACCGCCGGAGGTGCGCTGTCCACCGTACCGCGCGTGGTGCTGAGTTGGATCGTGTAATTGCTATTACCTGGGATATTGATGAAACGGAAAGTACCATCCGCACCGACCCGATAGACCTGTTGAACAAGGCCACCGCCAACTATATTAGCATAAATGGCTCCTCCGGCATTGGTAGGCGTGCCATTGACGATTCCATCAGTTAGCCCATTAGCATCGTTATAGATGTTCCCGGTGATCATCACGGGGCTGATGGGAAATGTAATGCTGGCCAGCATAGGAACGGCAACGCTAGTGCTGGTAGCCTGGGCGATATTTGTAACTTTTTTCGTCCCCGAATTGATCGTTACACGGAATTTGACGGTGGCGAAAGCTCCTGGAACGAGATCGGGAGGAGTAATTCCCGTCTCATCTAACGGATATGCCGTGCCAGTCGTATTATCAGGTACAGATGCCCCATTGAGCACGGTAGTATTAGGAACATAAGTGACACCGACCGGAAGGGCATCGGTGAAGTTGGGGCTGACCAAATCGGTAACGCCATCATTGTTCAGATAAAGCGTGAACAGCACGGTATCCCCCTGATCAATCACGCCATTGGCGTTCAAATCCGAGGACAAGGCTACGAATTTCGAGAAAATGGGAGCAGCGAACGGGAGAATGGCATAGCCCAGATCAAGATAGGGCAACGCAACCCCAGAAGTGGAGGGATCCTCCCCCCACCCACCAGCGAGGCCGGTCGAGTCGGTGGTAAAGATGAGCGACTTCGACATGTCGAAGGTGGTCGGATTGTAAATGGTCTGAACTCCCAGTTTCGGAACTAGATACGAGACATCATATTTTGATCCATCGGGCGCGGTGTTGGGACCAGTAGCGCGGTCACCACTGTAATTGACATAGATGTTCGTGGTGCTGGTGGGGGTCACCCAGACAGGACTGCCATTGGCATCCGGAGTGCCGATCGGCGCGCTGGTGTCGTCGGCTCCAGGAGCAAAAGGAGCGATGATAGAAGTAGTTAGAGCCGTGTCGGGCATGAGGGCATAGCCCCATTCCTGATTCTGGTTCGCACCTGTAGACAAAGACCCGGCATCATTGGCTCCAACGGCGTAAAAAGGCTCTCCAGTGACCGTGAAGAAATGCACCGCTGAGTTCATCGGCATGGGAAATGTAGCATTGCCCTTGGTGGGGACGATGATCGTTCCAGTCGTGGACAACCCTTCATAGCTCACGGAAATATCCCTGATGCCCGGATTGTAGAGAATGACTAGGTGAGGCTGGGCTGCCACCGTCGTAGTCACAGGGGCGAAATAGCCTGAAGACCACTGGGCGGTCGGACGCACGGCGAAAGTCCGGGATTCATAATTTGATCCGATATCGCCGGTCACTTCATGAACCTCAACGGGCTTGCTGGCTGTCACGGTGGCTCCCACCACCACTCCGCCGTTTACGAACATGGTCTGTCCCATGTTCAGCGTCTGGGTCGCGTCGATCGTGCCGTTGGCGTCGGTATCGACGTTGACCACCGTGCCGTCCTGCGACGCCATAATATGCAGCGATGTGTATTCAAACTGTTGATAGGCACCGGACGACGTGCCCACAGGCATCTGGAACGATGTTCCGAATTTGCGCGTGTCATACGCTTCCGCCGAAGTTCCGATGACCGGGCCCGGACTGATCGGCCAGCCCACGCGAGCCACAGCGACTGCATTTGTAGAGCTGATCCGGTCACGTCCGTCGTAAAAGTAACTGGTGGCAACGCGTGGCAAGGTTACGGTGTTGTTTAAAACGATCACCCCGCCAGCCGGAATAATGTCGGTGGCATAGCCTGGTGCGGTGCCGTTGGATGTATTTCCATCACCCCACATCTGCGTCGTGGCCGTTGCGGGAGCCGCCGGGTCTGCATCGTAACCGTCTTCCCATTGATCATAATAAATCACCGTGTTTGCCTTCGGGACAGCAATCGAAATGACGCTCTTGACGGTGCTACCTATGGTGGCTCCAGTGCCGATTGCCTGCCACGAAGTTTGCAAATCGGTATCCGTCAACGGAACGAAAAAGGTTTGCACGAATGTCAATGCCGAGAGCGAGCCGGACATGACATACAATGCGAGGGTGAAGGCACTAATGGATCGGCAGGATCGACTGAATGGGGTGCTCATGATGCTAGCGGGGGGGCCAAGTGAAATCTTCGCTTGAACTCAATTGGGGATTCGTTTTGGGGACTCGGTCTGGGGGACTCGGTCTGGGGGGCCAGCTTGGGGAGGCCGGATTGGGGGCCCGGCAAGGGGAGGCCGGATTGATTTGTGACGTAAGGTGAATATCAACAAACCTTAAGTAGTTCAACATTTTTTAAAAATTTTTGTCCATCTCCCAAAGAATGGTTTTTTAGTCTTTAAAAAGGCGCCAAATCCTGGCTTGTGAAATTTTTCACAAACCACGCTTGCCGGGTTCCTACTTGATCGACATATTCCCGCGCGACCAACACCTGACGGCTCTTGCACAAACGTCCGGTGCCCCTATTTAGCCATGAGCGACACACCTTCGGCGACTGCGGAAATGAAACTGCCCAAAGACCTTGCCTCTGAAAAAGGCCTGGTAAATGTCCAGATTGACGGCGTTTGGCACCAATTTCCCAAAGGCACACGGATGATCGAGGCCTGTCGGCAGGCGAAAGTGATTGTTCCCCACTATTGTTACCATCCCAAGCTGACATCACCTGGCAATTGCCGGATGTGCCTTGTGCAAATGGGAATGCCGCCGCGCCCCGCACCTGGCCAAGAGCCTACGCGTGACGAAGACGGCTATGAACCCATCGGCTGGATTCCCCGACCGGTCATCGCTTGCGCCAATACCATCGGCGAAAACATGGGCATCCGCACCACCGGCGATTTGGTGGAAAAATGCCGCGAGGGTGTGATGGAATTTCTCCTGATCAATCACCCGCTTGACTGCCCGATCTGCGACCAAGCCGGCGAGTGCCGCCTGCAGGAACAATCCGTGCAACACGGCCGCGGCGTTTCCCGCTTCATCGATATGAAGGTGAAAAAACCGAAAAACGTCGATATCGGTCCGCGCATTCGCCTCGATGACGAACGCTGCATCATGTGCAGCCGCTGTATTCGCTTTATGGATGAGGTCGCGAGCGATCCAGTCCTCGGCTTCACCCAACGCGGCACCCACACCACACTCACTGTCCATCCCGGCCGTTTATTGGATTCTAACTACTCACTCAACACCGTCGATATCTGCCCGGTCGGCGCATTGACGTCCAACGACTTCCGCTTCCAAATGCGTGTCTGGTTCCTCAAGGAAACCCCCACCATCGACGTGAATTGCGGCACAGGCACCAACATCACCGTGTGGACCCGTGGAAATAAAATCCACCGGATCACTCCGCGGCAAAACGATGAGGTGAACTCCGCTTGGATGCCGGATTCGCATCGTTTGAACTTCCACTATATCGATAGCGAAGCCCGCCTCACTGAGCCTCTATCAAGGAGCGCAGACGCCTCGCCTAGGATTTTTGCGCCCGCTACTTGGCCCGCATCCCTCACTGAGGCTGCCACCCGCATCAAATCCTTCCAACCCGCAGGAATCGCCATCATTGCGTCCGGTCGCATGACCAATGAGGAACTTTTCCTCACCCGCGCCCTCGCTGCGGAAATCGGAACCAGCCACCTCTCGCTCGTCCCCCGCTTTGCCGACGCCGACGCCCTGCTCATCGCCGCCGATCGCAACCCGAACACGACCGGAGCAAAACTGATTCTCAATACCGAAGACCCCTACGAAAAACTCGGCGCCATTCGCGAAGGCGTGCGTTCTGGACAAATCAAAGCGCTGCTCGCATTCGGCGAAGATCTGATCAGCGATGCAGGCTTCACCGCCGATGATCTGTCAAAACTCGGCTTCTTCCTTCATACCAGCGTGCTTGCGAATCCCACTTCAAATGCAGCGGATATCGTTCTCCCCACCGCCGCCTTCGCCGAAAAGCGGGGCTCAATGGTCAACCTTTCCGGCCGTCTGCAACGCCTTAACCGCGCCGCCGAACTTCCTGGCCAAGCCCGCGATGATTGGGAAATGCTGCGTGACCTGCTGCTAACAATTTCCGGCGCCAAAAACGAAGCGCATCACATCGAGGACATTTTCAATGCTCTCGCCGAAACGGTTTCCGCCTTCAACGGACTAACGCTTTCAAAAATCGGCCATCAAGGCACGCAAATCGCTGATACGGGTTATCAAATCCCGCTGCTGGCGAATGAACACGCCCGCAAGGCGGCGGGACTCATCAATGGGTAAAGCCTAACTCTTAACTCCTAACTTCTAACGTCACTTAGAATGCCAGACCTCCTCATCCAGCTCGCCATAATCATCACGAAGATCGTCGTCCTGACATTCATCGTGGTGCTACCGTTAGTTCCCGTTTCCGTTTATTTCGAGCGGCGCTTCTCCGCAATCATTCAAGACCGTGTAGGCCCTAACCGTGTTGGCATTCCCTTCACGTTGCTCGGATTTAAAAAGGACTTCCACTTTTTTGGCCTTATTCAGCCGATCGCCGATGGCCTGAAGCTTTTTCTCAAAGAGGACTTCACCCCAGCCCACGTCCGCAAGGCGTTCTATTGGTTAGCCCCAGCACTAACGGTGGTTCCAGCTCTTATCACGGTTTGTGTCGTGCCCTTCGGTTCACCGATCAGCATCTTCGGCCATACAGAAAAACTCGTCATTGCGGACCTTGATATTGGACCCCTTTTCATCTTCTCCGTCGCCTCTCTATCAGTCTATGGCATTACTCTAGCAGGTTGGGCATCGAACTCGAAATTCCCCTTTATCGGCGGAGTGCGCTCCACCGCCCAGATGATTTCCTACGAAATCGCGCTCGGACTCTCGATCATTCCTGTACTGCTGTTTTACGGTGACCTCAACCTCAGCACGATCGTCCAATTCCAAGCGGATAACGGCTGGTTACTTCTCCCCTTCTGGAAAAACGGAACGCTCAGCCTGCCGGATCTCAACACGGCGCTTTTCTGGATACCTGCCTTCATCGCTTTTCTGATTTTCACCATTTCCATTTTTGCGGAAACCAATCGGATGCCCTTCGATCTTCCCGAGTGCGAAACCGAACTCGTCGGCGGGTATCATACAGAATACTCTTCGATGAAATTCGCGATGTTTTTCATGGGAGAATATGCAGCCATGGTCATCGGCTCAGCGCTTATCATCACGCTCTTCCTCGGAGGTTGGTCAGTCGGTTTCGGTCTCGATGCCTACATCGCAAAGTGGGAGGTTTTCGGAATCGGTATCGGCGGCTTTATCCACATGGGCTGCTTTCTAACAAAACTTATCGCCTTCATTTTATTCTTCATCCTTGTCCGTTGGACGGTGCCCCGGTTCCGTTATGACCAACTCATGAAACTCGGCTGGGTCGTCTTTTTCGAAGCCGCGCTCATCAATGTGTTTCTAGCAGCCCTCATCCTCGCAGCTCCCCAACTCAAGGTCTTCATCATTGGCATCGGTAGCGTGCTGCTCATTGCCGTGACACTTGCCGTCATCTGGGTTGCTAAAGTTTCCGAAGAGACTCCAAAAGTTCTTCGAGCCTGATTCACTAACATATTACACTTTGCCGCATCATGGCCGTCGTCAAACTCCAACGCCCGAAGCTCAATTTCGGTGAGAAAATCTACTTCGGAGCCCTAATCAAGGGCTTTTTCCTAACGATGACCCACGCGGTAAAAACGCTGCGCGGTAAATCCGTGGGAGCCAAAGAACTTGCCTCGTCTGGCCTCGGTATCACCATGCAGTTCCCCGAGCAACGCTGGGACGAGCATCTCCCGGAATACTACCGCGGTGCCCCCGCCCTCGTCACCGACGAACAAGGCCGCGAACGCTGCGTTTCCTGCCAACTCTGCGAATTCATCTGCCCGCCCAAGGCGATCAAAATCACCCCTAGCGAAATTCCATCAGACGACCGATGGGCAAAGGTAGAGAAACGCCCGTTAGAATTCGATATCGATATGATCCGCTGCATCTACTGCGGTATGTGCGAAGAAGTCTGCCCGGAGCAGGCCATCTATCTGCGCAAGGATTACCTCATCACCGGCCTCAAGCGCGCGGACATGGTGCACGATAAAAAGAAACTCTACGAAATCGGCGGCACCCGTGTAGGTCTCGTTAATAAGTGGAATGAGCTTAAGTAACAATTCTCTAATCATCAGGTATCTCTAGATGTCACAAGACTCCATCATTTCCTTTGATCGAGACCGCTGGTTGCGGGCTTTAGAGGAAATTGCAATCGCACTTGGAAAAGAAGGCGATCCTGTGGAAATTTGTCTCATTGGCTCCGCTGCTTGCCTTTTTGGTGGCATGGATGGAAGAACGTCCATCGATCTGGACGTTTGGATGCCCAACAGCCGGTTTGATGAACTTGAGTTAAAGCAAGCTGTGCTAGCCGCTGGCCTATTGTATGATCCGAAAACCGAGGAAGAACCTGAAAAAACGTATCTACAAATTGTGGAGCCGGGTATCGTTCAAATTGGTAAGTTTGAAAGTGTATTCGTGAAAAGAATGGGCCGGCTTCTTATCAAAAGACCGCCATATGAAAACATCATCGCATCAAAACTGACACGTGCTAATCTTAAGGATATTCAAGACATTCACTTCTTGATGCAAACATACAGGCCAACGCGAGACTCCATTGTGGAAGTCATTCAATCGCTCCCTGATTCAGAACGGGAAGTGGCATCCGCAAACCTCATCTATCTGGACATTTTGAAATGACATCTAATTTTACCAGAGATGAGGAACTTCTTGCGTTGACTTATCTAGCAAAACCGGACTTGCTAACTCAAGCAATGATGGAAAAGCGATGGGGCGATGTCGCTACGACCCTATCATTTGCAGAAGCGGATGCACCTATTGATTTAGCTTCTACCGATCCTCGACTTTTTCGTCAGATCCGCGAAAACGTCACTCGTTTTTATCTCCGAGGTGGCGGCGCGCTGAGCCTTCAAAAAATCCGCCAACTCGCCGCGCAAACCTCACCGTCCGATCATTTCTAACCGATCATTTGCTACTTTTTCTTATGCCTAGCTACCTTTTCTGGCTCTTCTCTACCGTGATGCTCATTGGCGGCACTGCTGTCATCGCTTTCCGCAATCCCGTTTCCAGCGCACTTTCCGTCGTCACCTGCTTCGTCGGTCTTGCCGGTCTATTCATCGGCCTAAGTGCCTTCTTCGTCGGAGTCATTCAAATCCTTGTTTATACCGGCGCGGTGATGGTCCTTTTCCTTTTCATTATTATGCTGCTCGACCTCAAGGATGAGGAAAAGCGCGCAAACTCCCTCGCGCCAGTGGCTGCCGGTCTTGGCTTAGTCATCGCCTTTGTCGTTCAGCTCATCGGCATCCTCTCGCGCTCGCCCGACAAATCTCTGCCACCTCTCGATCAGGCGACACTTGCCTCCGCGGCGGCTGACTATCTTCCTAGCGGAAAAATCGTAGCGTCCCTAAACCAAGGTAAACTCCCCGATGTCCATCTCATCGGCCACACGCTTTTCACACAATACAACCTCCCGCTCCAAATTCTCGGTGTTCTGCTCCTCGTCGCCACCGTCGGCGTCGTCGTCCTCTCCAAGAAACAAGCAGATTAAAGTTAAAAGTTATTTGTTAAAAGTGAACACTTCAACATAGCCCCTCCTTCTTACTCTTTCCCAATAACTTCTAACTAATAACCCATAACCAACCATGGCCACACTCAACGACTACCTCCTCGTCTCCGGACTGCTCTTCGGCATCGGCCTCGCCGGCGTGGTGTTGCGCCGGAACATCATCATCGTCTTCATGTGCCTCGAGCTCATGCTCAGCGCTGCGAATCTAACACTGGTGGCTTTTTCACGTTTCAACACCGCACCTAACGGCCTCCCGGATTACAACGGCCAGATGCTCGTCTTCTTCGTCATCACCGTCGCCGCAGCGGAAGTCGCCGTCGGCCTCGCTATCATCGTCGCCCTCTACCGCGCCCGCCAAACGATCCACACCGACGAGCTGACCTCGCTGAAAGGTTAATTCGAAATCTTCCTTTGTTTCACTCCAATATCTCCCATGACCCTCCCCTGGATCCTTCTCTTTCTCCCGCTTGTCGTCGCGGCGGTGAACCAACTCGTTTTGAAAAAAACCGGGCTTGCTCCGATCGTTTCGACAGCATCTGCGGTGACCACTTTCATCATCGCCTATCTGCTGCTGGGAAAAACGGATAGCGCTTCTTTCAAATGGGCGACCATCGGTGATTTCTCCATCGATATCGGCATCAAGCTCGACCAACTTTCTACCGGCATGATGATCGTGGTCACCGGCGTCGGTATGTTAGTCCACATCTTTTCGCTGGCCTACATGAAGGACGACAGCGCGAAGGCCCGCTACTTCACCGGCCTATCGCTTTTCATGTTCTCCATGACCGGCATCGTGTTGGCTAACAATTTTATCATGACCTTCATCTTCTGGGAATTGGTCGGCCTCAGTTCCTACCTTCTCATCGGTCACTGGTATCAAAAAGAATCCGCTGCCGATGCCGCGAAGAAGGCGTTTCTCTGCAACCGCGTGGGCGACTTCGGTTTCATGGTCGGCATTCTGATGCTCTGGGGGATCACCGGTCATCTAACATTCGACCAAATGGCTGGGGGTCTCGAAATTTTCCACAAGGCCAACTCCACCATTTTCTCCGGTGTCCTATCAGCCGCCGTGCTCTGCATCTTTTGTGGAGCTGTTGGGAAATCCGCGCAGCTTCCTCTCCACGTCTGGCTTCCGGATGCGATGGAAGGCCCTACTCCGGTCTCCGCGCTCATCCACGCCGCCACCATGGTCGCTGCGGGTGTTTACATGCTTTTCCGACTGCAAACCTCGCTGACCTTTGAAGTCTTCGAAGGCCTCCAAGCCAGCCATGTCATCGCTTGGACCGGCGGAATCACCTCGCTGGCCGCCGCACTGATGGCGACGCAGCAAGACGACATCAAGAAAATCCTCGCTTACTCCACGCTCTCCCAGCTCGGCTATATGGTAATGGCGGTCGGACTGGTTCACGGTGAAGCTGGCATGTTCCACTTGTTCACCCACGCTTGGTTCAAGGCGCTTCTCTTCCTCGGTTCCGGTGCGGTCATTTATGCCTGCCACCACGAGCAGGACATTTGGAAAATGGGCGGTTTGTTTAAGAAAATGCCGATAACAGGTTTCACTTTCCTCATCGGTTTTCTCGCACTCATCGCGGTTCCCGGCACCTCCGGGTTTTTCTCAAAGGAACAAATCCTCGAAGCCGCGCATGAGAATGAGCCGATTCTTTTCTGGATCGCCGTGATCGTGGCTGTCCTAACACCCTTTTACATGACGCGGCTTTTCGTTGTCGCTTTCTTGGGTAAAACAAAGTCGGAAAATGCCGATCACGCACACGAAGTCGGCCCGCTGATGTGGCTACCTCTCGTCCTCCTTGCGGTGTTAGGGCTCATTGCTGGCTATCCATTCATCGCCAGCAAATTTGCTCCGGCCTATCATTCGCATCCATTTGAATTGGGACCCATCACCTACATTTCAATTGCCGCAGTGATCATCGGTTTGGTTTCCGGGTTCGTGCTCTATTCTGGCAAGGAAAAGGATCCGCTGAACATCCCGCTCTTCCGAAACCGCTTCTACGTTGACGGCATTTACGACAACTTCCTCGTCCGTTATTTCCAAGACGCCTTCGCCGCCATTGTTAGTTTCTTCGACGAATTGATCATCAACGGCCTGATCGTCAACGGCCTCAGCCGCGCGGCAGAAAGCACGGGCAACCAATTCCGCAGAATCCAATCCGGTAGCCTCCAAGGGTACGCATTCGTCTTCGGTATCGGAGTCGTGCTCGTGATATATTTCACCGTGTTTCATTCCTAATTGTTAAACACCGAAATCTAGCAAACTTTCCCCATGCTCGCCCTCCTCGTTTTTCTTCCAATCGCCGCCTTCATCGCGATTCTGTTTGGCGCGCCCGCCCGCCTAACCGCCATTTCGGCTTCCGCTTTCAATCTCGGGCTCGGGCTTTATGCGGCCTTCTCTTGGCAGTGCGGATGCTGGTCTTTCTCGCTTCCGGTTCTTGAAAAACCGGCGCTGCATCTCGCCTTTGGGTTTCCCGATGGCATGAGTGTCATCATGGTACTGCTTTCAGTTATTGTCACCCTCGCCGCCGTTCTATCAGGCAAGGCCCCGGAAGGTCGTGAGAAACTTTACTACGGCTCCTCCCTGCTCATCTCCGGTGGGGCGCTGGGTGCCTTCGCAGCGACCGATCTGTTTTTCTTCTATGCCTTCCACGAACTCGCCTTGGTCCCAACTTTCCTCATGATCGGCATGCTCGGCCGTGGCGACCGCCGCCAGGCTGCTTGGAAAATCACGATCTATCTGGGCCTCGGTTCGATCATCCTGCTCGCGGGTCTCGTCTGGCTCTCTAACCTCACCGGCACTTTTGATATCCAGACGATGATTTCCAATAAGGCACTCGTCCCTGCAGAGGCACAAAAAGGCATTGCCGCGTTGCTGATCGTTGGCTTTGGCACGCTTGTTTCTCTTTTCCCATTTCATTCCTGGGCGGCTCCCGCTTATGCGAGCGCACCGGCTCCCGTTGCGATGTTACACGCCGGAGTTTTGAAAAAATTTGGTCTCTACGGCATCCTCCGCCTTGCGCTTCCGCTCGTGCCTGAAGGTCTGCATTTCTGGCTCACCCCGTTGCTCGTGCTTTTGTTAGGTAATGTGCTCTGGGTGGGGTTTGTGACGATTTCCCAGAAGCGCCTTGATACCATGTTAGGAAATTCCTCCGTGATGCACATGGGCTATATTTTTCTAGCAATCGCCGCGCTCATCGCCTTCCCGGGCAATACCCTCGCTCTTCCCGCCGCTGTCGTCCTGATGTTCGCCCACGGCATATCTATCGCCCTTCTCTTTGGTCTCGCAGATCGCATCGAACGGAACACCGGCTCGCTCGATTTTGCCGATCTTGGGGGACTCGCCAAAGCCGCGCCCGGTCTTGCCTTTATTTTCGGCATCGCCGCAATGGCGTCTATCGGGCTTCCGGGCCTTGCCAATTTCTCTGGGGAGGTGCTCGTTTTGCTTTCCTCTTTCAAAAGCTATAACGCCACCGCCGGTCTGGGTCCGGTGCAAATCACTTGCATCTTGTCCATCTGGGGCGTGGTGATTTCCGCCGTATATATGCTCCGCGCCTATCGGAATGTTTTCCAAGGGCCGTCCGTGAAATCCACCGAAACCGCCGCGGATCTCACCTGTGTGGAGCGCATTCCGGCTCTGCTCCTCGTCCTCGCACTCTTCGCCGTCGGCCTTTGCCCGAACCTTCTGCTCAACCTGCTAAAATAAGTCCTATTGGACTTATAAGACCTATTCTTTTCCCCACCATGCCCGCCTATTACCTAGAAGCCCTCACCGTCACCCTTGGCATCTTCCTGCTGATGGCAGAAGCGTTTTGCTCGTGCAGAAGCAAGGCCTGGGTCGGCGTCACCGCCGCCATCGGACTGACTGTTATTTTTGGACTGCTTCTCATCTCTATCGGCCCTGATGCCAAGCCTGATTCCGAGTGGGCGAAATGGCCGTTGTGGAACTTCTATCAATTCGACGGCCTCGCAAAATTCTACAAAGGCTTCTCTCTCATCTGCACCATTCTCGTCCTGCTCATGGCCGTAGATTTTCGCAAAATCCTCGCCCGTTTCACCGAACATCCGGACTCTGAATCTGGCACGGGGGAATTCTATGCACTTCCCGTTTTTGCCTGTGCCGGAATGATGTGGCTTGCCTCCGCAAAGGATCTCGCAGGCGCCTTCGTCTCGCTCGAACTCGTCACCGTCACCTTTTACATTCTCGTCGCCTACATGCGTCGCAACGTGGGTTCTCTTGAGGCCGGGGTAAAATACTTGATCCTCGGCGCGCTCAGCACCGGCTTTCTCGTTTACGGCATTGCTTGGGTTTACGGCACCACCGGGACCATGAGCCTTGAGAAACTCGCTCACCTCGAACACCTCACCAACCCAACCGGTCTGCTCTTCGGCATCGCGCTCGTCATCGTCGGACTCGGTTTCAAAATGGGTGCGGTCCCGATGCAGGTCTGGATCCCGGATGTCTATCAGGGTGCGCCCACTCCCGTCACCGCGTTTCTATCAGTCGGATCGAAAGCCGCTGGATTTATTTTGACCATCCGTTTCCTCGAGCCATTCCTGCACAATGAAATCACGCGTGGCCCCGTCCTCACGATTCTGCTCATTCTCGCCAGTGCCACTCTGCTTTTCGGAAACCTTGCCGCCATCCCGCAGACGAACTTCAAGCGCCTCCTTGCCTACTCATCCATCGCCCACGCCGGGTTCCTTCTGTTAGCACTTGCCGCAGGAAAAGAGGCACCGGCCGATCTCGGCTCCGCAAAGGTGGTTTCCTTTTACCTCGCCACCTATCTGCTGATGACGATTGGTGTTTTCTTCATACTCGCCCAAGTCCGCATCCAGCGCGATGGCGAGATGATCAGTGATTTCAATGGCCTGGGAAAAACCAACCCGCAGCTCGCGCTCGCACTAACCGTTCTTCTCGCCGCACTTGCTGGAGTTCCTCTCACCGCCGGGTTCTGGGGTAAGTTCTTCGTCTTTTCTCTCGCGGTGGATGCCAAGCTTTGGGTCGGTATCGGCATCGCCTTCATCTCCGCTGCCGCTGGCTTTTACTATTACTTCAATGTCATCCGCGCGATGTGGTGGTCCTCCCCCGGCAAGGACGATGTGATTGTCCTGCCTACCATCAGCAAAATCTGTATCAGCCTTCTAACGCTTGCCGTGCTAGTCATCGGCTTCTGGCCACAGCCGATTTGGGCGCTGCTTCATTAATGCTGCCAGGTCTCTTGCCCATTTGAGAGTGATCTGGAGCCACTGGTAATTTACTGGATCGAGCTGCCATCCGCCTTCCTGCCACGAGATCATGCGTTTGTGGCTGTACCTTTTTACCACCGGCCCATCCTCGCGACTGCCCTTCACCACCAGGATTTTCCTATCAATCTCCTGCAAAACGCCTATTTTTCAGTCACATGAGATCCTCCATCCTGCCCGCCCTTGCCGCATCGATCCTTCTTCCACTCGGCCTCGGCAGTTGCGGGCTGGAGAAATCCGCAACTCGCGCCGAGCCTACCCGCTTTCTGAAATCCACCGGGGTCGATCCCTCACAAAGAATCGCTCGCCTGCCCTTCGAGCACGGTTACCGAAATCCCTCCGTGGACATGGCGAAATACAAATACATCGTCATCCGCCCCGTCACCACCGCCTACCTCCGCAGCGAGCAGTGGGAGGAAAGCAAAAGCCCTCTTATCCGGAATAAACGCGCCTATCTGAAACGCTGCAACGCATTGGCCAGCCACTGGGACAAGTCCCTCTCTAAAGCTTTTTCCTCCCCGCTGTGCATGTTTTATAAAACCACAGACACTTCCCGCCCCGGCACTCTTATCTTTGAGATCGCGCTAACAGAGGTTCGTTTTAATTCATCCATACCCGTTAAGGGATCCCCAACGGTGCAATCTGGGAGCATCGTCAGTGCCATCACGGGCCCACCACGCTGCGCCTTCGAATCCCGGACCCGAGACGCCGCCACCGGCACACTCATCACCACCGCATCCGACCGCCGGGGACCGGAAATCAAGCTCATCGACTCCGAGCCATCCAAGCTGGCGCAACCAAACGAAGCGATTTGCGATGAATGGTCGGAGCAACTGAAACAGCGATCCAACCAGGAAATCTACCCCACGGTAAGGCGCAAGTGGTTCAGCATCCAGTGATCGGGAAATGCAAGTCTCCCCTGCGGGTATATCCCGCCCAGTTTTCCATTCCTCTCTGTTTCGGGCGCAGATCTTGCACGCTAATTGCTTTACTCATCCCGCACCATGACTCCGAAGCCGCCCTCCTACGGAAACCTCACGATCAACAACCTGGGCCCGCGCCTTTTTCCGTCTCCATCCCTCAAGCGCGGCTACCCCTCGGAAGGTCCCGCATGGCATTCTGATGGCGACCGCATCTTGCTCAACGACCACATCAGCGTCGTCGAGCACGCGATCAAATATCATAAGCCGCTGAAATCTATCGAACTCGCCGGCCCTCGTCGTGAGCTGTTTTTCGAACCCGCAAAAACCACCTGCGCCATCGTCACTTGCGGGGGTCTCTGCCCCGGCCTCAATGATGTCATCCGCTCCATCGTCATGCAGGCGTGGTATGGCTACGGCTGCCGCCGCATCTTGGGAATTCCGTTTGGCTATGAAGGACTCAACCCCGCATTCGGCCACGAACCGATGGAACTCAATCCCCGCACAGTCAGCACTATCCATTACTTCGGCGGAACTCTGCTAGGCTCCTCGCGTGGTAAGCAGGACTGCACGATCATGGCCGACCGATTAGAAGAACTCGGCGTGAATCTGTTATTCGTCATCGGTGGCGATGGCTCCCAACGCGGTGCCCATGATCTGTTCGAGGAATTTGAAAAGCGAACCCACCCCATCGCTGTCGTCGGCGTGCCGAAAACCATTGATAACGACCTGCTCTACATGGATCGCAGCTTCGGCTATCAGACCGCGTTCACCTCTGCTTTCCAAGCCGTCATCTCCGCCCACACCGAGGCCAGCGGCGCGCGCAACGGACTGGGACTGGTGAAACTCATGGGTCGTGATTCTGGCTTCATCGCCTGCTCCGCCGCACTGGCCACCGGTGAGGCGAATTTCGTGCTCATTCCTGAAGTCCCTTTCCAACTCGAAGGAGAACAAGGCCTGCTTGCCCTCGTCGAGCGCCGACTCGCCGAGCGCAAACACGCCGTCATCATCACCGCCGAGGGTGCAGGACAAGATCTCATGGCCGCTTGCGATCTCGGCACCGACGCCTCCGGAAACCAGCGCTACGGCGATATCGGCACTTTCCTTAAGGATCGCTTCAGCGAGCACTTCAAAGCAAAAAATACCGAGCTCAATCTCAAATACATCGATCCCAGCTACATCATTCGCAGCGTCCCCGCCGCCCCCGAGGACCGCGTCTTCTGTTATAATCTCGGCCGCCATGCCGTCCATGCAGCCATGGCCGGAAAAACCGGCATGGTCGTCGCCCGCTGGCACCAGCGCTTCGTCCATCTACCCATGGACCTCGTCACCAGCGGTCGCCGCAAGGTGGACCCCCAAGGCGACCTCTGGCGATCCGTGTTAGAATCCACCGGGCAACCCGCAAAGATGGGACCGACGGATGACTCAGAGAGTTAGATATTGTAGCAAAAGTGAAATTCAAAGCCTTCCCCCGCGGACGTTTAGGTGAAGGTGTTGGGACAGGAATTACATGTTAGAATTACATGGCTATCCACGTCCAAAATTGATAACTGCCTATCTGAACAGTCCACTCATTCCCATCGCTCTCTATGGTTGATTCTCCGAATTCCCAAAAAATAATCTATTTTTCTCAAGCTTGCCCCCACATTTGACCCACCCCCTGTGTTAAAAAAGTGCGTTTTCGGGGGCGAAGAAGTCTCCACCAGAAGCTCACCCTATCCATCAGATTGAGGCGGACCCCGAAAATCGGGCCAGGGGTTAAGCTATGATTGTGGTGGCCGGGGGCGGGTATAAATCCGAA
>JAYVNE010000035.1:0-7079 GCA_043758615.1 Akkermansiaceae bacterium | reverse complement strand
TTCGATAAAGGCTACCTCAGCCCTTACTTCGTCACCAACCCCGAGTCCATGGAAGCCTTCCTTGAGAACGCTTACATCCTCATCAACGAGAAGAAGATCTCGTCCCTCAAGGACATGCTTCCGCTCCTTGAAAAGGTTGCCAAGACCGGCCGCCCGCTCCTCATCATCGCTGAAGACGTCGAAGGTGAAGCCCTCGCGACTCTCGTCGTCAACAAGCTCCGTGGCATCCTCAACATCGCTGCCGTCAAGGCTCCAGGTTTCGGCGACCGCCGCAAGGCCATGCTCGAAGACCTCGCCATCCTCACCGGTGGCCGTGTGATCACGGAAGACCTCGGCATCAAGCTGGAGTCCGTGGAACTCAGCGACCTCGGCGAAGCCAAGCGCGTCACCATCACCAAGGAAAACACCACCCTCGTTGAAGGTGGCGGCACTTCCGAAGGCATCACTGGCCGCGTGAATCAAATCCGCCGTCAAATCGAAGACACCACCAGCGACTACGATCGTGAGAAGCTCCAAGAGCGTCTTGCGAAACTCGCAGGCGGCGTCGCTGTCATCAACGTCGGCGCTGCGACCGAAACCGAAATGAAGGAAAAGAAAGCCCGCGTCGAAGACGCCCTCCACGCGACCCGTGCGGCCGTCGAAGAAGGCATCGTCGCCGGGGGTGGTACTGCCCTCATCCGCGCTCAAGCCGCCATCGGTGACCTCGGTCTCGTGGGCGATGAAAAAACCGGAGCTGGCATCGTTGCCCGCGCCGTGGAAGCACCACTTCGCCAGCTCGTCGCAAACGCAGGCCGCGAAGCCGCGCTCATCGTCGAAAAAGTCAAGAATGGCAAAGGCGGCGAAGGCTACAACGTGGCGACCGACGTGTTCGAAGACCTCATCGCATCCGGTGTCGTCGATCCAACCAAGGTCACCCGCACCGCGCTTCAAAACGCAGCGTCCATTTCCGGACTCCTGCTCACCACCGAGTGCCTCATCACCGACCTTCCTGCCAAGGAAGCAGCGGGTGGCGGCGGTGGTCACGACCACGGCGGCATGGGCGGAATGGGCGGCATGATGTAATCCATCGTGCGACGGTCATAGACCGACGCTACCGCTAACAAGAAGCCGGACAGGGAAACCCGTCCGGCTTTTTCGTTAGAAGATTAAACTCCAACTTCCGAATCAAGTCGGTTGCTCACCGCGAGCCATCACGACCTTACCCGTGCGGACCGTTTCGATGATGTTAAACTGAGAGAACATGTTGATCGCGGCATCGATCTTCGGACTGTCGCCATTGATCATGACGATCATCGATGTCGGCGTTAGATCGACGGTTTTTCCGGAGAAATGCTCGGCGATTTGAAGGGCCATCGAGCGCTCGGAAGGTGAGCACTGAATTTTGATTAGAACCATCTCCTTGGTCACCGAATTATCCGAGGTATGTTCAAAGCAATGAATCACGTCGATCAGTTTACCGACCTGCATAATGATTTGCGAAAGTCCCTGCGGATCACCAGAGATACCGATAGTCATGCGGGAAAAATTCGCGTTTCTACCTTCCGAGACGACGAGCGAGTCGATATTGAAAGCGCGACGTGAGAAGACTTGGCAGATGCGCATCAAGACTCCGGGCTCGTTACTCACGAGAATAGAGAGAGTATGCGATGGCCCACGGGCAAGCGCTGGGGCCAATACGGGAGTGTCAGTGGTGACGATAGTCTGGGGCATGAAAACGGATTTGAGATTTGAGATTTGAAATTTCAGATATGAGATTCCTGGGGATTACGTGGACCCCACAGGCTTTGCCATCTTGGTTTTCGGTGCCTCGGTGATCATGTCTTCGAGGGCGGCACCGGCGGGGATCATCGGGAAAACATTTTCAGTTTTCACGCATTCGGCATGAATGAGGATAGGACCATCGTTGTAAGCGAGCGCCTTCTCTAACATTCGAGTGACATCTGCGGGACGTTTGATATGAACGGATGGAATACCGTAGGCGTCAGCCAGTTTGCAAAAATCCGGATTCCCAATAAGGTCCACGCCCGAGGTGCGGTCTTCATAAAAAAGCTCCTGCCACTGGCGGACCATTCCGAGGTAGTGGTTGTTAAGAACGAGGATTTTGATAGGGAGTTTGTGAATTTGCGCGGTGGCGAGCTCAAACAACGTCATTTGGAATCCGCCGTCGCCAGAGATGGAAATCACTAATGAGTCAGGGCAGGCAAGTTGGGCACCGATGGCTGCGGGAAAACCGAAGCCCATCGTGCCAGCTCCGCCCGAGGAGAGCCAATGGTAGGATTTGTCGTTCTTATAAAACTGGGCAGCCCACATTTGATGTTGGCCGACGTCGGTAGAGACGATGGCCTTGCCTTCTGTTAGCTGATAGAGTTCATCGATCACCTGCTGCATCCGCAGCCCGCCTTGTTTTTTATAGCTGAGTGGGTACTTTTTCTTGTAGCCATCGAGCTTGGCAAGCCACTCGGAAGTTTCGAGTGCGCCGATTTTCTCATTGATCTCAGTGAGGACCGCCTTGGCATCGCCGACAATCATCACGTCCGGAACGATCATTTTACCGGATTCCGCCGGGTCGATGTCGATGTGGATGATTTTTGCGTCCTTACAAAATTTTGAAGGCTGACCGATAATGCGGTCGTCAAATCGCGAGCCGATGTTGATTAGCAGATCGCACTCAACCATCGCCTTGTTTGCGTAGGCAGTGCCGTGCATCCCGAGCATGCCAAGCGAGAGTGGGTGCGTTTCGGGAAAGACTCCTTTGCCCAAGAGAGTGGAAGTCACCGGGCAACCCAGCGTTTCGGCAAGATGGAGAAGCTCTTTGTCAGCGCGAGCAATCATGCAACCCTGACCCGCAAGAATGACGGGGCGTTTGGCTTTGGCGATGAGATCCGAGGCTAGCTTGATCCCTTTTTCACAGATTTCAAAAGCGACTTCTGGGTGATAGCCCGGAAGGTCAAACGTCGGGTTCATTTCGCCGGAAAACGGACCTTGGGAAATGTCTTTCGGCACGTCGATCAGGACCGGACCCGGACGACCAGTTGTCGCGATGTGATAGGCCTCGCGGGCGATGCGCGGGAGAGCATTCGTGTCTTTAACGAGATAGTTGTGTTTCACCACGGGAATCGTGATGCCGAAAATATCTGCTTCTTGGAAAGCGTCTTTACCCAGCATCCACGTCACAGTCTGACCGCAAATCACGATCATCGGGACCGAATCCATCATTGCCGTCATCAGGCCGGTGACGGTATTTCCTGCACCCGGGCCGGAAGTCACCAAAACTGCGGCGGGTCTGCCGGTGGCACGTGCATATCCATCTGCCATGTGCACCGCTCCCTGTTCGTGACGCACGAGGATGAATTTCATCTTCGTCTTGACCGTCTCGAGCGCGTCGAAAATCGGGATGGCTGCTCCGCCGGAGTAGCCGAAGATATATTCGATGCCGAGGTCATCGAGGGTTTTAATAAGCGCTTGTGCGCCATCCATTTGCTCTTTGCTCATAAAATTATGGTTTGAGGGAGAAAAGTGCACGATTCATCGGGATGAATCAAATGAAAATTAAGCTATTTCACCAAACATTTGAATTCCAAGTCGGCATCCCATTGTAAAAACGTCTTTTCCAGGACAACCGAGACTCTTCACCACGATTAATCTCACAAAGTTGAATATGATATGCGGGTTTGGGGGAAATTTACCGGATTGCTTAGGAAGCATTTCCCAGCAAGGGTTGCCGCGTTGCCAACGACATTATATAAAGCATCCGCACGGCGGGGAGATGGTCGCTTGTGGGTGATCGCGCTCGGACTATCTCTGCTATTCAACACGGGTATTCTGGTATTGTTGGGTTTCGCATCCGTGAATTCGGAGATCTTTCACAAAGACCGCATCCAAGCCTCTCCTCCGTCCCCGCCAAGTGAAAAGCTGATTACCATTTTCCCCGAAACTAAGCCTACCGCTAGTCCAGTTCCGGCAATGGAGGAAAAGCCTCGTTTTGCTCGCACCTCTCCCGACCAGAGCGCTGACCGCCCGGAGAAACCCGCAATGATTGGTGAACGGGATACTCGAGCGACCAGCGACCGTGCCCCAGATTCCGCCGCCCCGTTATTACCCTCACAAAAAGGTGAAAAGCCCAAGGACCCAGAAGACCTTGAGACAACACAAAGCGACTATAAGGACGGAAAGGTCGCCGAAAGTGGAAAAAGTCCAAGCATGGCCAGCGCGGCCGCTGCCACCCAGTCACCTCCAGCCGATTCTTCGCAGAGAGAGAGCTCCACTGCGGGTGAAAAAGTGCAAATTTCCGGCAAGGACGACGCAAAATCGAATCCTCCTTCACGTGAGCGCCTCGTCGAAGGCCAAAACCCCGTGAACGTTCCCGTGCCAATGGACGCACCGAAAACTGATATCATCAAACCAACCCCACCCAAACTTCCAAAAGAGGGAGAAAAGGCAGCCCAGACTGCGGAGACTCAAAAGCCCAAACCCCAACAAGCACCAAGGGACCCGGCCTTCAGTGGGTTCCAGCGCAAGGCCGCGATCATGGGTTCGATTTCTCGCAATGGCCGCAGTGCTCTCGCGGTGGCAGACTCACCACTCGGTCGCTATCAGGCGATTGTCAGCCGCGCCGTCGAACAAGAATGGCAGCGTAACTGCGTGAGGCACCGGGACTTCATCACTCCCGGATTTCTAACAGTGAGATTTTTTATTGAAACCTCGGGCCGTGTACGCAGCGTGAAATTTATGGGAGAAATGGAAACCGGGGAGGTTCAAAAAGGGTTCACTCTCAACTCCATACGGGACGCAGAGATTCCCGCAATGCCTCCAGTTCTAAAAAAGGAATACAACAAGGAACCTCTCGAACTCATTTTTAACTTCTACTTCTAACCACCCATCATGATCGAAATTCTAAACCAACACCTCGCCGTCAATCCAAGCGGTGGCCTTCAAGCCACTTGGGAATTCCTTCACAAAGGTGGGAAATTTATGGTCCCGCTGGCCGTCACCTCGGTCGCTGGAATGATGGCCATCCTCTACAAACTTTTATCACTTTCGAGTAATCGCGTGATCCCCAAAAGACTGGAAGGGAATGTGTCACAATTCCAAGGGCTGATCTCAAGCGACCAAGTGGATCCGGTATTGAGAGAGTTCGAAAAGGGAGAGAGTACCCTTGCCCGTTTGGCGGCCGTGGTAATCAAACATCGCGGTAAGCCGCGCAGTGAAATCACACACGCTGTGGAATCCGCAGCCAGAGTGGAAACTCTCCACCTGCATGCGGGAATTGCCGTTCTGGATACGGTGATCACCATCGCCCCATTGTTAGGTCTGCTCGGCACGGCTTCCGGACTTGTGCTGATTTTCCAAGGTCTCGGAGATAACTCTGATCACCTCGCCATCGCCCGAGGAATCGCGGAAGCCCTAACAACAACCATTTTCGGCCTAGCCATCGCCGTCCCCTGCGTCGTCGCCCATGGCTACTTTGTCCGCCGAATCGAAATGCTCACTGCGCGCCTCGAATCTCTGTTAGGTGACCTCGCCGCCGTTTGTGAAAGAACCACCCCGAACGCCTGATCTAACATGCGATTCCACCGCCCGAAAACAACCCGGAGCCAAGTGGCGGTCATTCCGATGATCGACATTCTCTTCGTGCTACTCGTATTTTTCATTGTTTCCACCGCCTTTAAAAAGCCCAGAGATGCTTTGCGGATTGAGCTCCCGACTGTTCGAGAAGTGCCTTCGGACAAGGTGTCCGATACCCGCTCGGTCATTGCTGTGGATGCGCTTGGAAACATCACTCTAGATTCGCTCGCTGTGCCTGAAGGATTACTGGAATCTTACTTGATCGCTTATCAAAAACAGAATCCAGGGAGAAAACTCGAACTGGAAGCCGACAAGAAGCTCCCGTTAGAACGGCTTCTAGGTGTGTGGGATTCGCTTACGAAAGCCGGAATCGAGATCAAAGATGTTCCCGCCCGGATCAAGCTTCCCGGTTCATGATCCATGTTGCAATACGGGTTTGACGCCATACGAACGGCAACAAGTTCCGCATTTCCCTGATCTTGTTATCTGCCGTATCCATCGCCAGCGCCCAATGGACGAACCTTTGGCCAAATGAGGCACCAAGGGCAAAGCAGCCCGCAGCGGGGAATGAAAAACCTGGCGACGGTGGACGATTAACCGATATCGAGATCCTCCAATATCAGATTTACCTACCTAATAAAGACAAGGCTACTGGAACCGCTGTGGTGATCTTTCCCGGAGGTGCCTACAGCACGCCCGCACTCAGCTACGAAGGATGTGACATTGCTAAATAGCTCGCTGATCGTGGCATTGCTCGGATTGTGGTCAAATATCGTGTTCGTGTAAATCCGGCGTTCGGTTACCAGTATCCCGTTCCATTTCTCGATGCTCGCAAGGCAATCCGGACGGTTCGCGCGAATTCTTCAGAATGGGGAATTAACCCGAAAAAAATTGGCATCATCGGTTTCTCCGCAGGAGGAGATCTTGCAAGTCTCTGCGCCACGCGTTTCAACGATTCGTTCGCCGAGGAAACCAAGGACAAAATTGATAGAGAGAACTGTCGGCCAGATTTTTCAATCCTTATTTATCCTGTCATCTCACTGGAATTGCCACTCGCCCATGCGGGTTCGCGTAGGAATTTACTGGGTGCAAACCTTTCGCCCGAACTGGTAGAAAAATGTTCCACCGATCGCGCGGTCACTCAAGATACACCACCTGTCTTTCTTCTGAGCACCTCGGATGATATGGTGGACTGCCGCAACAGCTTATCATTCGCCTCAGCCTGTAAAGCCAACAAGGTTCCAGTCTCTCTCCATCTCTTCGAAGTAGGCGGTTACGGTTACTGTTACGGGCTTCGTAGAAAAGGCGAACTAGAGCAATGGCCCGCTTTGCTTGAACATTGGTTGGCACGCAAGTTTCCAAAGCCCTAGCAAACATAAGTCCAATGAAACTCATCGGGACTATTCCTCCGCACTTTCTGCTAGATAATTATCGGCAAAAAAGTGCCCGGCTCCTTTTGACAGGAGCCGGGCATATACCTGGCGACGACCTACTCTCACAAGACCTATCGTCTC
>JAYVNE010000034.1:0-7079 GCA_043758615.1 Akkermansiaceae bacterium | reverse complement strand
TCGGTGATGAGGAAACGCAAGGAGTTAGGCATTCCGAGTTACGCCGTAGGCACTCAATACTGGCATCCGTGGACGGAAGAAGAAGTCAAACGGTTAGGGAAAACCACAGACAGAGAGCTGGCGGAACAGCTTGGAATTCAACCGATGTGCGTGACGACGAAAAGGAGGCAACTTGGGATCGAATCCTTTTCAAAGGGATCCGGGGCAAAGAGACCTCATTTATGGACGAGGCGGGAGATCGCCCTGCTCGGCAAAAAATCAGATACTGAGGTGGCGCAAGAACTGGGCTTAGGTATTGGTGTTGTGCGGAAAAAGCGCAATCAAATGGGAATTGCGGCGAATCATGGCCCCAAGCGAAGTCCGGAAAAATGGACACCAGAGATTTTGGCGAGATTGGGAAAAGAACCGCTTCAGAAAATTGCGGACGATCTCGGAGTTACGCGGGATGCTGTTAGGCAAAAATGCGTCAAGTTGGGAATCACGGCAAGGTACGGCAGGAAGTGATGGGGAGGATCGTGCACAGAAAAGGTGTCCGAAAAAAGACAGATTATTTTTTCAACAAGATCGAGGAGTTCAACGCCAAGCGCGGCAAATAATCCCGCCAAGAGCTGCATGAAGGTGACGTGGAGGAAAAAGCTGCCGCCACCGCCACCAAATTCACCCCCGTAACCGTCAGCGAGACCGGCCTAGAAGTCATCGAGCCCATCCAATTCGATAACACTTTCCGGGCGGACGGCGTTTGGATTAGCAACCCCGATCTGGAAGACAAAGCCGGAACCAAGGAGCGAGTGAAAGGAACCTACAAACTTCCCACCGACAAATTCCGCATCAAAATCCGCAATGTCGCCGGGGATGAGGTTTCTCAAGACATGACCCTTCATTTCACCCTCAAATCCCTGTGGATGGTCTCAAAAAACTACAAGAGCTTTATTATCAAAGGACGCATGGTAGTTTCTAATCAATCTCATAGTAAAATCCATCACAATATCGCAAGTTGCTGGCATCTGCCCTTGCGGTTCAGCAGCAGCGGGCGTTGAATGCGCGCCGTTTCGCATGTTTTTACTGCAAAAAGTCATCCAACTCAGGGAAAAAGCGCACCCCGATCATGAAAAGCCGTTTCTCGAGCATCTCGAGGATTTGCGCACCATGATCACCCGCATCGTGATCACTCTGGTGATTGCGATGATCGCCTGCTTTGCCTATAACAACAAGCTGATGGAGTTTTTCCGGAAGCCGGTAGATCAGGTCTTGGTCACCCAAATGGCGGCCTCGCTGCCCGCGGATGCGCCTCACCCCGTCACCACTGACCTGTGGAAAGCAGCTCTAAAAATCGAGCATTCAACGGCAACGCTGAACCCGGAACAGCGGGAGGTCTATTATCGATTCCTCAAGGATGACGAATTAGTCTTCCAGTCAAAATCCATTGTTCTGTTGAGGGCGGCGATGAGTTTGCCCGAAGACCGGCGCGAGAATTTCGTGGCGTCAGTCAATGAGACTCCAGAGCTGAAGAAGCAAGTCCAGTCGCTCCTCAAGACCAAGCCTAACACCGAAACCCAAGCCCACGGAAATCTTAACATGATGTCGGCCCTTAAGCCGACCGAAGGGTTCATGCTGTCGATGAAACTTTCATTCGTCGCCGGGATCGTAGTATCATTCCCGCTGCTACTGTTATTTATTCTACAATTTATTTTACCGGGTCTTCATAGCCATGAAAAACGCGTGCTGTGGCCGGCGATGAGCATCGGCTTTGGACTTTTCCTCGCTGGATCGGCCTTCGCCTATTATCTCGTATTACCTCGTGCCTTGTTATTTTTCTATACTTGGAGTGGCGACATGGGCATCTCTAACGACTGGAGGATCGGCGAATACATTTCGTTCGCCACGCAGTTTACCCTGCTTTTCGGGGCCTCTTTCGAACTTCCGGTGGTGGTCATGGTCTTCGTGAAACTCGGCCTGCTAGACTATGACATGATGTCTAAAACCCGGTCTTACGCCATCGTGGCCATCTTCGTCGCCGCTGCAGTTCTCACGCCGACACCTGATATTCCGACGATGTTGCTGATGGCCTCGCCGATGATCATTCTCTACGAAATTTGTATCTGGCTCGCTTACTTCGATCAGAAGAAAAACCGAATCCGCGAGGAACAGGAAGCCCGTGAAAACATGGAGCGACTCTTGCTCCGCCAGCGCGAAGCAGAAGCTAACACTTCACCTAACGATTCCGGGCATGACCCGCATCACACTGATGCGGCTAAACAGGATGCCCATTCCTCCACCGATGGCGACGACGGCTGGCACGAGGAACATCCTCAACAGGACCCGCATGCGGACCTTGAAAATCCAGCGACCCATCAAGAGCCTCCTTCTCCGCCTCCAGACCACGTTCCAGAATCAGAGGAACACCCTAAGAACGATTCGTGAGGTTTCCATTCTCAATGAAACAGCCCAAGGCCCCTTACGAAGCCAGTGCCCGCTCACCTTTTGCGGGCTGCGCAATTCTCATTGCGGCCGTCGTCATGATGGTTTTTCTCATTGGGTTTTCAATCTTCGCGCTCTATCGGCAGTTCGATGAAATCGCGAAATTTACCGCTGAAAAGCCTGTTCTAATCGAAGTTTCCTCACTCGAAAGCCAGACGGAGCAACTCAACACGCTCACCCAACGCTTGGAAAAATTCCGCGATGAACTTGCCGGTGATTCAGAATCGTCACTCACTCTATCAGCCGACGATATTAACCTCGCCATCGCAGCTTACGATTCTTTCAAGGAACTTAAAGGCACCTTCCGGGTCACAAAAATCGAGAACGAAACGCTCCGCATCGCCATTTCATTCATGCTGAATGGGAAACCTAGATTCTCCCAGGACGGCGAACCAGGTTGGGTCGCCTCGGATTCCCGCTACCTCAACGGCACCCTTGTTGCACGTCCGTTCCTGATGAAAAATGAGGTCGTCTTGTCCCTTGATACCATCGAAGTTTCCGGTGCCAAAGTCCCCCGCGAGTTCATCGAACAGATGTCGCCTTATCACATTACGGAACGTTACCTCGCCGACAAAATCCTCGGTCCGGCGATGGCGAAGCTCACCCGCGTGGGAGTCACTGATGGAAAAATCGTCTTCACGCGAAATCCAAAGGAAATCCCCCTTGGCGTGATTACTAACGAACAGGTCGATTCCGGCAGCGCACGGTTGTTCAAATCCCTGGGTCTCGCAGCAACCGTGTTTCTCATCTTCGCGGGAATCATCATTTTGGTCGGGCTCCGGACGAAAGCTGGGAAGACTCCCCAGCAGTAATATTTCAAATGTTAGAAGACGATTTTACTTACGTCATCCGCAAGGCATTCAAAGGCTTGGCCCTCGCTCCGGGTGAGGCCGCCCAGCGTGCCGGACTTGCTGAGAATGAAGTGTTCGCCTTTTCACGTGGGCGTTTCTCGGCAGATACCGCGCGCCGACTTGCCCCGGTGCTGGGTTTGAATCCCGAGGCTCTCGCGAATCATTCCGACTACTTCCCGCAGCCGCTCGCTATCCCTCAGATCTACCGGATCGATTTGCCGTTCGAGCAAGAACGGGTGAATGCTTGGCACATTTGGGCAAATGATGCAGTGCTTCTTTTCGATACTGGCTATGAACCTCGTTCTTGCGTCGTCGCGCTGGATGCCATCGGCCCTCCAGCTCTCCATCAGGTTTTCATTACTCATGGTCATGTCGATCACATCGGCGGCATTCGCGATTTCAGCGGACGCGGGATCATTCCTCGTGGCGCTCAAGTCGAGGGTAGTGAGCCCATGCAACCCGGCGACACCGTCGTCTGCGGCTCGCTCACGATTCGCGCATGCGATCTATCCGGTCATGCCAATCCGGCGCTCGGTTATTTTATCGATGGCCTTGCCCAACCCGTGCTCGTCACCGGTGATGCGCTTTTCGCCGGCTCCATCGGCGGCTGTGCCACGCCTTCAATCTATCAACACGCTCTGTCTCGCTTGCGGGAAATCCTTCATCCTCTATCGGACGAAACGGTGTTACTTCCGGGTCACGGGCCTGCAAGCACTTTAGGCGAAGAGCGAGTGAGCAATCCATTCTTGATGGGGCGATCCACCGTTTAAACGCTAACAGAGGACGAACGCAAAACGCGAAATAAATTTCGCGGTCCGTTTCACAAAAAAACGCCCGGACTTGCGTCCGGACGTTTTTGAAAACTTCTCTCGGAGTAAACCGAAATTAGCGGGAGTAAAGTTCGACGATGAGCTGCTCGTTGACGAGTGGATTGATGTCAGCGCGATCAGGAACGCGGGACATAGTCGCTTCCAGTTTGTCTTTATCGACATCGAGCCAATCGACGTTAGGAGCGGCCTGTGTGAGGTCGGTCATACGAGTCGAGAGCTGCTGCGAAGAAGGCTTAGCACCGACTTTGATCACGTCACCTGGCTTCACTTGGAAGGAGGCGATGTCAACGGTGCGGCCATTCACGAGGATGTGGCCGTGGTTGACGATCTGGCGAGCAGACTGGCGGGTGTTGCCAAATCCAGCACGGTAAACCACGTTGTCGAGACGGGTTTCCAGAAGTTGGAGAAGGATCACACCGGTCACGCCACGACGGCGGGCGGCTTCTTCGTAGTAACCACGGAATTGCTTTTCGAGCACACCGTATTGGAAACGAAGCTTTTGTTTTTCGCCGAGGGCGACGGAGTATTCACTCTTCTTTTTGCGTCCGGCACGAACACCGTGCTGGCCGGGTGGGAAGTTGCGGCGTTCGAATGCCTTTGATGGACCAAAGAGCGAGACACCGAAGCGGCGGCTGATCTTTGCGCGTGGACCTGTATAACGTGCCATATAAGAATTTCTGAAAAGGTTAGATTAGACGCGGCGAGCCTTTTTAGGGCGGCAACCGTTGTGTGGGATGGGGGTCACATCGCGAATGGAAAGGATTTCCAAGCCGAGAGCTTGCACGGCACGAACTGCGGACTCGCGGCCGGAGCCTGGGCCCTTCACGCGGACATCGACTTCCTTGAGACCGTGTCCCATGGCTTGGCGGCAGGCATCTTGCGAAACCACTTGAGCGGCGTAGGCCGTGCTCTTGCGGGATCCTTTGAAGCCCATCTTACCGGCGCTGGACCAACCAATTGCATTGCCGCTGGGATCCGTCACGCTGACGAGGGTGTTATTGAAAGTGGCAGTCACATGAACAATACCACGGGTGATATTCTTCGAGCCCTTGGCTTTGTGAATCTTGATTTCCTCTTCACCGCCGCCGATTTCGGCGAAGATGTCGCGCTTGGCGTCCTTTTTCGGCAAGCCTTCGATGGAGGCGGCCGCTTCAGGTGCTGGAGCGGATGGGGTGGCGGGTGCTGGAGCTGCTAGGGGCTCAACTGCCGACTCTACAGCAGCTTCTTGGTTGGTTTCTTCAGACATGAGTATTACAAAAAATTATTTCTTAACGCCCACGGTCTTCTTCTTGCCCTTGCGGGTGCGAGCGTTCGTGCGGGTGCGTTGACCACGGACTGGCAAACCACGCTTGTGGCGGATGCCACGATAGCAGTTGATGGATGTCAGACGCTTGAGCTGCGATTGGCGCTCACGGCGAAGGTCACCTTCAACGATGATGTTTTCAGCCTGAATCACCTGGGAGATGCGAACGAGTTGATCCTCGCTGAGTTGCCCGGTGCGGATGTTTGGGTCGATCCCTGCGTGTTCAAGGATCTTCGCCGCCGTAGGGCGACCGATGCCAAACATGTAGGGCAGAGAAGCTTCGATGCGCTTCTCATTGGGGATTTCAATACCTAGGATACGTGCCATGATGTGCGTGAATTTCGCGTGAACGATATTAATCCGAATGGCCTCCAGACTGCTCTGGAGACTCCGCGGGGCGGGTGGTTTAGCAGACCGCCGGGGGCTGGCAAGCCGTAAATGGAAATTTTCCGCGGGTTTTTTAAAATGTGATTTCCCAAAGTGCCAACGAAGGCATTTTCCGTTGCGCTAACAAACGCCCTCAGCGCATTCCGGCATTTCTTCCTACAAACGACTGGCAGCTTGGACATGGAGAGCTTTCATTTTCGATGTGGAAAACGGAATCAGCGACAGAAGGCTTCCAAACCCAGGCCGCTCTGACGAATGATGGATCGCAGCGTGCCGATGCGGAGCTCATCGTGATCCGGCACCGGGATGGTGGTCGTCCCGCTTTCCCCGGATTTCTGCATCGCGATGTGGCTGCCGCGCTGGCGCACCTTGCTGAACCCGTGTTTCTCAAGGATACGGCACACCTCTTGACCGGAAAGCACCGGCAGTTTAAGCAACCTGCACCTCCAGCGCCGAGATATAGGATTCACTTGCCATGCGATGGCGCATTTCATCTTCAGAGGCGCACTCGAAGAACAACTCCACCGCCTCTTTTAGGTTTGCCTTGGCTTCCTCTACGGTGGCCCCCTGCGACGCCACGTCCACTTCGGGACATAATGCCACAAAACCACCATCTTCGCGGGTCAGAATCGCTGTCAGCGTTTGTATCATGCCGTAATGATGACGCATTGCCATGATTCGGCAAGCATCCGGTTTTAGAAAAAATCAACCGCTTCCGGCGGTATCTCCAGGGTGCCTTAACTGGGGAAACCGCCTTTAGTCTCCCCGCAGAGGCGAATCGATAAAGGGCCCAAATGAGCAAAACTTAACGTTTCCGGCGGGCAAACATCACACTGCCAGCGAGAATTGTCAGGACGACCGACAACGGTTCAGGGACACTGGCGACGCGGAATCCTACGACGTTGGGCTCGAACGTGGGGTCGAGGCTTAAGTAGTCCGAGGAGCGCAGGTAGCTCTCGACGTTGCCCCAAGAGCCCCCAATATGTCGTTCAGAGCAGCCACCGGACCATCTGTCGAGAAGTTTCACCACTCAAAATCCACCGCTGCCGAGTGCAGAATCTTCTTCTCTTCACTCTGCTTTTTGGAATCTTGCTTCTGGCTTCTTCCCTTCTGGACAAACCAGTGACGCCTCTTAGTTTCTTTTCGACTCACCAATCACCCATGGAATCCACCCCAGACTTCGCCAATCAGCTTCCCCCCGATGATGTCGCCGCGATCGACGAGCTCGGT
>JAYVNE010000033.1:0-7153 GCA_043758615.1 Akkermansiaceae bacterium | reverse complement strand
AGTGATAGAAATGCCGGATGCGAGGATGTCCACGGACTCGTCCCGCTGGAGTAGGCTGAGGAAATAGACGGGTTTCCCATCGGCACCGGGCCGCGTCCAGCGAGTGGCGTGCGGGACGAGCTTGAGAGTGGCCGAGGGATCACGACGGCGAAGGATGCGGGTGATGAGCTCTTTTGCTAGATCCACATCGAAGCCGGTGAGGGTGGCGCTTTCGCCATTGATGAAATTGTTCCCGCTCTCAGCATGGCCGAGGTGCAGCTCATGGGTGCGGAGGATGCGGCTGAGAGCATCCTGGTCGTGAATTATTTTCCGTTGCTCGCTCCATTTTCCGAACTTGCCATCGTTGTAAATTGGCCGAACGCGCCAGGCCATTTCGCCGGAAATCTGCTGGGGCCGGAAGGAATAGCGGATACCGGTGCGGTTCACGACGGGCGGCTTTCCGGGCTGAGTGATCTCCACCTCGAAGCCATCGAGCAGGGGCTCTTGGAGGCCAGTTTCAGACCATTCAAGCTGGGTGCTACCGAGGCAGTTCGCGCCATTTTCAGGACCTATCAGAGCGACTTTGGCATGGGAGGGATCAGCGAGTGATCCCGGTTGAGATGGGGCACGAGGGAGAAACTTCCAGGCTAACCCTGCGGACAGCAGCACGGCGAGGAATGCAATCGAGACGATGATTTTTCGCGATCCTTTAGCAGGAGTGGAAGGGGGCGGTGCAATTGCTTGCGGCTTTCCTTCACGCCTAACAGGCGTTTGGCTTCCTGATGCTAACAGGCGAGCCACGGAATCACACAAGTCCGCCAAGCGGCGGTCGTCTTGCGGGTGGAAAAGATCGAACCATTGGCAAGAGCCGAGAAAAAATTCCAAGCGTTCGGGAATTTGGATGTTTGCGAGTCGGACCGGCAGCAGCTTGGCATCGTGGGTAACAGCGCGCTCCACTTCGCGGGCAACGTAGCGAGACTGCCCGGAATCCTCGGAGAGCATGACGAGCATCACCGGGCAATTTTTGATGCCGTCCATGATCGCCTGCCCATAGTCCATCCCCGGCGGCACGTTGCGGGGAGCGATCCAGCAGGAAATGGCGCGGTTTTCGAGTTCTTCGCAAATGCGATAAGCCGTCGCCTCGTCCGCTCTCGCATAGCTGATGAAGACGGAGGAGTTAGGCATTGGGACGCACGGTTTCTACGGCTCCAGAGGCGGGAGCGCAAGCATCGGGTGTTTTGCTGCCACATTCGGAAACAACCCCGCCACCTCTAGGGCGTGAACCGACTTCATGCACCGGCTGGACAAGCGACTCATCCTGCGGCATTGAGAGGGGGCACAGCGTCACTTTGGAAACTTCTGATCGTTCTCATTTGTGTGACTCCCATCGCGAAGAGGTGGCGAGCATGCTGACTCACGCCGCAGGGACACTTCTGAGCATCGCGGCACTGGTCATCATGATCGTCCTTGCGGGAGGCGAGCCTTTGAAAATCGTGGCTGCCGTGGTCTTTGGGATTTCCCTCATCGTATTATATCTATCATCCACGCTCTATCACTGCTTCACCTCGCCGCAATGGAAGGCGCATTTTCAAGTGCTAGACCATGCTTGCATCTATCTACTTATCGCCGGGTCCTATACTCCCGTCACCCTAGTCACTCTGCACGGAGCATCGGGTTGGTGGCTTTTTGGCATCGTTTGGTCTCTGGCGATTGTAGGGGTGTTAGTGAAAACTCTGCGGAAGGGGAAAAAGTCCCACTGGATTTCCACTGCGCTCTATCTGGCGATGGGCTGGCTGATATTATTTGCGATGAAGCCGTTGATCCGAGAAATGGCATCTCCTGGCGTATGGCTCTTGGTCGCCGGTGGCTTTACCTATTCATTTGGAATTATTTTTTATGCGTGGAATCGCCTGCCGTTTAATCACGCCATCTGGCATTTGTTTGTGTTAGGTGGTAGTGTCTGTCACGTGCTGGCGGTGATGCTTTACGTTCTTCCTTGAATCATGCCCGAGCTCCCTGAAGTCGAAACCACCCGCCGGGGAATCGAGCCGCACGTGGTGGGTGCGCGTGTCTTGGAAGTCATCGTGCGCCGATACGATTTGCGCCAGCCGGTTTCTCCCTGCATTGTCACTCTCGAAGGACGCACGATCCGCGTTGTCCGGCGGCGTTCGAAGTATCTTCTGTTGGAAATCGACGATGGCACAACACTGCTGATTCATCTGGGGATGTCGGGCAGTCTGCGGGCGATCGATCCGGCGGATAGTTGGAAAAAACATGATCATGTCGGTATTACGTTAGAAAACGGCAAGCAGCTGCGCTTCCACGATCCTCGGCGCTTTGGACTGGTGTTGCGTCTGACAGAAAATGATCCGATGTCGCATGTTTTGTTAAGCTCCCTTGGCCCTGAGCCTTTGGAAAACGAATTCACCGAATCCTATCTGCACGGCCTCTGCCAGAAGCGCTCCGCCGCGATTAAGCAGGTCATCATGGATTCGAAAGTCGTGGTGGGCGTGGGAAACATCTACGCGTCGGAAGCCCTGTTTCGCGCGGGCATTCGACCGCAGACGGCAGCGAACAAGCTTTCGAAAACCCGCGTTGCAAAGCTCGTCGTAGCGATTCGCGCGGTGCTAACTGATTCGATCCAAGAGGGCGGCACCACCTTGCGGGATTTCCTGAACTCCGATGGCGAGCCCGGCTATTTCAAACAACGGCTCTACGTTTATGATAGAAAAAGCGAGCCCTGTCGCGTTTGTGGAACACCGATTCGGCAGGAGGTGTTAGACCAGCGCGCCACCTACTGGTGTCCGCGGTGCCAGAAGTGATTAGGCTCCCGCTTTGGCCAGATCATCCATGTGCCCGCCGTGGGCGGTGACCCACTTGCCCTTGCGGACGACCTTGGTGAATCCGAGTCCACTGGTGGCTGCGGCTTTGAAAACTTCCCAAGCTTGGTCGGCGAGGATGCCGGAAACGATTAGGTCGCCGCCGGGGGCGATCGACTTGGCGATGACCGGCCATGCTTCAATGAGCACGGTCGAGAATAAATTGGCGAGAACAACATCGTAGCCCTTTTTGCGCGGCTTCCATATCAGGACGTCTTGTTCCTTCATTTCGATTTCAGGCGTGCCGTTGCGCGCGATATTCCGCAAACCTACTGCGACGGCGAAGGGATCAAAATCACAGGCGAATGTCTCGCCCGAGCCGAGTTTTCTAGCAGCGATGGCCAAAACGCCGGTGCCCGTGCCGAGATCGGCGGCGGTCCAGTCGGTGCCTTTCCGCTTACGGGCGACATCGACGAGCAGTCGAAGAACGGTAGAAGTCGTGGCGTGATCGCCGGTGCCGAACGCCATTTCCGGCGGGATTACGATGATCTCGCGTTTCGGATTGGCTTTTTTCAGAGCGGCAAGTTCCTTCGGGCGATTTTCCGCAGTCAGGACGAAAACATCGCGCACTTTCAGCGGGCGCGGCGGGGCGACCGGTTTGTTCCACTCGGCATGGGCCATTTTGCGCACGCTCCCGCCGAATTGGGAAACGATGGCATCCGCCTCTTTTTGGGTGTTGCAGAACAGCCGCACGCGGATCGATTTGCCGCCTTTGATCATCTCGATCACGAGATTCGGGTTTCCTGCAAACCGTTCTTCCCAGGCGTCCATCCACTGCGCACCGGAAAGTTTCGACCAAACGAACATGAATAATTGCGTGGTGGGAAACGCGTCCGAAAAATGGAGCGGGCGATGAGATTCGAACTCACGACATCCACCTTGGCAAGGTGGCGCTCTACCACTGAGCTACGCCCGCGTCGGGAAACGCGTCGAGGGCTTTCTACATGCGGGTTGGGGGCGGGCAAGCCAAATTTAACAAATTTTCCATGTGCATTCGTGCTGCGGTGAGTTTCCATTGCCGCACGCCATGTCTGATAAGCTCGCTGAAATCATCGCCACCAAGCATCTCGAGGTCGAGGCCCTCATGCCCCGCGCCGCCTTATTGCGGGCAGCCGCCCTCCAACGCAACGACTACGGCGGTTTCCGCAGTGCGCTCGATCGTGGGCCTGGAAAACTGGGCGTGATTGCCGAAGTTAAAAAAGCCTCGCCCTCGGTCGGCCTCATCGATCCGAACTTCGACCCGGTCCGCCAAGCGCAGCGCTACCTCGATGGTGGCGCGTCCTGCCTGTCGATTCTGACGGACGAAAAATATTTCCAAGGTTCGCTCAGTTATCTCACTCAAATCTCGAAATTTTCCGCCGCGCCCCTGTTGCGCAAGGATTTCATGATCCACGAGGTGCAGATCCACGAAGCCATCGTGACCGGAGCGGATGCCATTTTGCTGATCGTCGCCGCGCTTGATGATGAAACGCTGCGCCGTCTTTACGACGAGGCGAAGTCCTTCATGCTTGATGTGCTCGTCGAAGTCCATGATCTGCGGGAAATGGAGCGCGCCCTAGAGCTCGGTGCGGATTTGATCGGGGTGAACAACCGAAATTTGAAAACTTTCGCTGTCGATCTCGCCACCACCGAAGTGCTTGCGGAAGAGGTGCCGGACGATGTTTTGTTAGTTTCTGAAAGCGGTATCAAGTCGCTCGAAGACGCGCGCCGTGCCTTGGAAGCGGGCGCAAATGCGGTGCTGATTGGCGAGGCGTTGATGCGTGCGGATGATCCGAGCCGTGAGATTGAGGCATATCTGGAATTGGAACTAAGCTGACGGTTTTTCTATCAACTCCGGCATGCCTCAAGATTCCGGCTTTTCAGATGGGTTTTGCCAGTTTATGGCTGATTCGTTCGTGTCACAGAAGAAAGGAAGCAACTCTGGCCCTTCCCGGGTGTTTGAGAAACGGATCTTTGCATTTGACGGAACGATTCATTTCTCATGAAGCCCAATCTCCGTCCGATTCTCCTGCTAGGCTTCCTCGCGTTTTGTGGGCTAGTCGGCGGTTGGCTGATCCGTGGTTTGAGAGCTGCGACGGTGCCGGTCACAGTGGAATCCCATGCGTTAGTTGTCTCCCCCAAGGCGTCTCGCGAAATTCGCCGCACCGTGCCCCGAGCCTCTCGCGCTGAGTTTCGGGATGGAACGACGGTTGAGTTATTCGCCAGTAGTAAACCTGACGAAATCATTCTGCGTTTTCCCTCCTAAGAAACCTATCAGACGTTTATCTATACGCTCACCGGCAGTAAGATCCGACTTCTCAATCAGCTAGACCCTCTACGGGCGATGCGGCTAAAATACGACGACTGGGATGATCTTTCGAGTTTACTCAATGGAGAGCATATCACCACTTACGATTCACTCCCTGCGCTCCCAGCACCAAGTCCGCCAGGGCTCGCCGCACAGGATGGCCTTGTCGGCTTTGGCGATTCAGTCCTCTCTTTGTTAGCCCGTGACGAAAACGTCATTATCGTCGCCGCATCTGGAAACTCGGAGCAGGAGGACGCTTGTTATCCGGCTGCCTATCCGAGTGTCATCAGCGTGGGGGCGGTCGATGCTCGTGGCGAGCATCTGGATTTTTCTAACTACGGCACGTATCTATCCGTCACTGCGCCCGGTTATGCGATTAATGCGGCATGGCCGGGAGATCGGTATGCGAAAATCAGCGGGACATCTGCTAGTGCGCCGATCGTTACCGGAGCGATTGCTGCCACCATGTCGAATGGCTCCGGTATTACCATGAGTGCCAGACAGGCGGCGGAAATCGTAATGAATTATTCCGACGAAGCCGGACTTCCCGGCCCAGACTCCGAATTTGGCGTTGGAATTCTGAATATGGCTCGCGTGATGAACCGTGGTGTTTCTGGCATTGTGGATGGCGCGATCACTGACCAGCGGATCGTGAAAGCGACGCGGGCCGGGTCGAACGATGAAATCGAAGTAACCGTCCAAAATCGCGGCACCTCTCTGCTCATCAACACCCTTGTGGAAATCAGCACCCCACTCGGTAGCCGTAAATTTAATGCTACTAACATCGCTCCCGGTTCCATCCAGACATTCTCAATGCCAGTGCGCCTCAGCGGCCTAGCGAAAGGTGAAGCGATCCAAGTTAGTTCAAAAATCACCCTCGGCACTCCGGGCCAAGACGACACCCCGTAAAACAATCAGAGGGAAGACGCCCTCTATCCGAGGTGAATGGTAGCGATGCAGAAATCGTGAAGATGGGGCCACTTACGACGGACCGAATACCTGTTAGGCGCTAGTGCCGTTGAGGAAATGGGGTGGGGTTTCACCCCATTGCGGAAATCACCTCTTAAGCAGAGATTGATTTTGTGTTACGGAATTTTCATCATCAACCCGTAATACATTTGATATCTCCTAATGCGCTCCACTGCCAATTGATTTACTACGATGTGAAATTAGCATGTTTCAGAACTCTCAAAAGGCTGAGGCAGTGAGCAACGAAATTCCAAACTAATACTCAGTTAACGATTATGAAAACCTCCAACCACTATCTCTATATTACCCTAACCGGTTTCTCACTCGCCCTGCTACCTTTCACGTCATGTGAAAAAAAGAGCGAGCAGCAAAAGATTAACGAGGTCAGAGCCGAAGCCCGTGATGAAATCATCGCAGCCGAAGCTAAGGCAGATCATGCTCGGCTGGAGGCCGAATTAAAAATTACCGAGGCTCGTCGAAAAGTTGAGGAAAAAACAGGCGTGGTAGACGCGCCACCTCCCGTAATCATCATCCCTGACAGCGGTGTTAGGTCGCAACCTCCCATCATCGAAAAGGTGAAGGATATCTTAAACGTGCGTCCTAATGAGGCGGTGAAAGACCGCCTCGAGAACCGTGCCGAAAAGGCGCAGCAAGAGGCTGAAAATGCCGCTGACGCCGCAGACGAAGCCGCACGGCGCGCCGATCGGGCAGCGAAAGCGGCGGGTCAGCAATAATGCACAAATCATTACTCAATCTTTAACCCCCTCTCAACGATGAATGGGTTTGAAATGCTTCTCCAGACCTTGTGACGATATCATTGTAAATTGGAACCTGAAATCTTTAATCTCCACTTGTGTTAGCGCTTGGTTACTCCTCTATCAATTCCTCTCATCAACGATCAACTTGATGTTTGTACCTGTGAAAACCCGCTTTATTCACATAAGGGGACTTCCAAAAACTCACAATCTATTGTAATCCAATGAATTGTGGCACGTAAAATGCTTTTAATATATCTAATGAAATCGGGAAAAAGATATAT
>JAYVNE010000032.1:0-2263 GCA_043758615.1 Akkermansiaceae bacterium | reverse complement strand
AGAGCGGGTCGCCGCTTACTTCCAAGCCGAACATATCCGCTATGCCGCCGCCGCATAAGTTGTCAAATGTCACTACTTTTTATTGCCGGAGTAATATTCCAAACGCCTTGACCCGCTACTTTTTTCAAAGGGCGAGGATTCCGTATGGTCCATTGACGCCAAGCTAGTTGAAATCGAACTCCCCGAACTCGGGCAGGCCATCCAACAGTTTCGCAATCCGTCAAAGATAGTGCCGGAAGTTTGCCGCTACAAATTCACGACCTTCCACCAATCCTTCAGCTACGAGGACTTCGTCGAAGGTATCAAACCACAATCTGATGATGGCGAACTTTCATACGAGGTTCGTGACGGCATTTTCAAGAAAGCCTGCCAAGAGGCTGCCACGAATCCGGATAAACCCTATGCTCTGTTCATTGACGAGATCAACCGCGGCAATATTGCCAGCATTTTTGGTGAACTCATTACCCTCATCGAAGACGACAAGCGCCTCGGTGCAGAGAACCAACTGACTCCTGAACTCCCGTATTCCCGCCAGCCTTTCGGCGTCCCGAAGAACCTTCACATTATCGGCACGATGAACACCGCAGACCGCAGCGTTGAAGCGCTGGACACAGCTCTGCGGCGTCGGTTCACCTTCGTCGAAATGCGTCCCGACCCGAGCTGCATTGATCAGCCCGCCTCGCTGGACGTGGACTTGTGTAAACTCTTGGTTGTGATGAATGCGCGGATTGAACAGCTCCTCGACCACGATCATTGCATTGGCCATGCGTATTTTATGTCGGTCAAAGACCTCGCCGGACTGCGTGCGACGTTCGCCAACAAAATCATACCTCTGTTACGCGAATATTTCTATGGCAACCCGGCCAAAGTCGGCATGGTCCTCGGCGAGCGTTTCGTGGTGCGCCAATCTACCAAAACACCATTCGCCGTTGGTTCATGGGGAGCAGATGAGTTGGAAGAGAAAGAAGTTTTCGCGTTTGCTGACGTGAACCAGCTCACCGCGGCGGACTTCCAGACCATTTATGGCTAAGCGCATCCAAGTCTTTGAGCATGGCACGCTTGCAGTCGGCGAACACGGTTTCCAAGCCCGTCAGTTTGTCGCACTGGTTCGTTACAATGACCGTCACGGATGCACTTTTTTCCGGGTAGGCTACAATCGTCTTCATTTCGGAAGTTTCGTCGGCGTCGTTCAAGTGGGCGATCTCGCAATTGAAATTCTCCCAAAGCTGGACAACGAGATATCGGCTGACCAAGGGCGCAAATGGCAGCGCGCCTTGCTCGACATGTTGCGCCAGTCCGGACTGCTTGCCGTGGAGTCCGCTCCCGATGCTGATTTGCATTTAGGCCAGTCTCCGCTGGTGGACGTTTATTTGGATTCATTTTTGTCAGAAGTTGAACATCTCACTCACTCCGGCCTCGCCAAACGCTACCGTCTTACAGAGGGCAATCTATACAAGTTGAAAGGCCGCATTCAATTTGCCCAGCACCTCCGCCGCAATCTGCTCCATCGCGAGCGCATGTTCACGGCCCATCAGGTTTATGATCGGGATAATCCGTTCAATCGCATCCTCAAATGCGCGCTGGGCATCGTCGGAAACCTTGCCGTGCGTCAATCGCTCGGTTCGCGTGCTGCCGCCTCGCTTCTTTGGTTCGAGCAAGTTGCCGACGCACGCATCACCGTTGACACCTTTGATCGGTTGAAATTTGATCGAAACACCGAGCGTTATCGCCGCGCCCTCCAATTGGCCCGCCTGATCATCTTGAATTACTCGCCAGACTTAAGAGGGGGGCATGAACATATTATTGCGATCCTGTTCGACATGAATAAATTGTTCGAGCGTTTCATCCTCGTGCAACTCCACCGTGCTGCCCCGCAATTTGCCGACCGACATTTGCGCGTGACCGGGCAGGTATCCAAACGCTTCTGGTCTTCCAAAACAATTCGACCTGACATTGTGGCCTCGTTTGATGGGGTTGCTGCTACCGTGCGAGTCATTCTGGACACCAAATGGAAAGTGCCATCTGATGGCCAGCCGGCAGACGACGATTTGAAGCAAATATACGCTTACAACCTGCATCTTGGCGGCCATCGCGGTGTCTTGCTTTACCCTTGGGCCAGTGCGCAGCAAATAGATGTTTATCAACCGTATGCTCAATCTGCGTCATTGCCAGCCGAGCACACACACGGTTGCGGTATGTTCTACATCAACCTCTTTGATGCCAATCACCGCCTGCGTAGGGACATTGGCAACGAACTGATTCA
>JAYVNE010000031.1:0-2291 GCA_043758615.1 Akkermansiaceae bacterium | reverse complement strand
TTTCAGCGCAGGCTCCAGCTCCTCACCGGGGAACCCACCTTTTTCCACATCGTAGCCTAGCAGATCCAGCGTCTCATACAGCGCCGTCCGGACTTGGCCCTCGCTCAGTTCCCCAGCCGTCATCCGGTCGATTGATTCCTTCAGCTTCGAGGCGTAGATCGCATTGATCCCACGAGCTGTGAAAGTGGAGCGCGCCAAAATTTCCGCACCCAGATCCCGCAACTCTGCCGTGCCGAGAGAAGTCGGCATCGCCGCCCGCGCCTTGCTGGCGAGATGGGCATCGAAAACGGAAAGTGGATCGGGGGTTTCCATTAGTTAGGTTTGACCAGAGAGATTTGTAGGGTGGCGAGTTTTCCGCAGATGTCTGCCCACTCGCTTAGCAGCGGCTGGCGGTCGATTTCAGGCTCGTTAGGAGTTGGGAAAAGCGGCTCCTCATACACCGTCATCCCCACCTCCACACGGCGTCCGCCGGGGAGATCGAGGTAACAGGTGAGTGCGTGGGATTTTTCCATGGTTTCAAATTCCGTTCATACGTCCGCGCCCGGTCCGGCTGCCGGGGCCACTCACGATTTGCACACCAGACGGCACTGCGCTGGGCACATCGTTAGGGATGGCATCGGGGGCGGGATTCGGGCGGATCTTTCCGGTCGCCACCAGGGCCAGCCATTTTTCGGCATTCTCGGTTTGTTTCCGCCGGTCGTCGTCTTGAGTATAATCCGGGATCGATGTTAGGACGCGGTCGCGCACGAGGATCAGCGCACGGCCTTCGAAGCCAGGCGGGATTTTGAGAGGGTCTGCGGATACCGTATTGGGCGACCAAGTCGTGATCATCGAACGGATCTCAGCGGCCATCTTCCGCAGCTCGCGGTCGAGCGTCTCAGCCGAAATGATGGCAAGCTCCTCCGGTGAGAGAGTTCCCTCCCAGCTTTCCTTGGTGATGTCGATCCAGTCTTGCAAAATGAGTTGATGGTTGATGGGAAGAGAGTCTTCCTTCGATGTTTGGCGTTCGATGTTCGATGTTCAGAATCCCGGTGATGAGGCAGGCTGCTATTTCTAAGTTACAGCCTGCCCCACGGACCGGAGTCCTGAATCGGTTATTCGGCAGCTTCTTCCGCAGGGGCGGTTCCCTCTTCGGCACGAATGCGGGCGACGACTTTAGCGGCCTCGGTGAAATCGAGACCGGCTCGGACGCGCCACGCGATTTCGTCTGCATCCGACAGGAGCGGTTCAGCAGAGACAGTAGTTGATTTTTTAACAGCCATTTCAGTAGTTGATTAGAGTTTCATTTTGGTGGTTTCATTTCAGATGCCCGCTAGGGGCTGGCACCCCAAAACCCGAGACCCCTTGTGGAGTCTCGGGTGATTCAAATTACGAATCTTTTGGAACAGGAATCCGTTAGCTGATCGTCAGCTTGCGGATACCGGCGGTGATCGGACTGATGAACGTGGAGTAATGCTCCACGGTGATGTCCGTGAACTTCGACTTGGCGTCCACATAGACGCCGAAGCGTTGGCCCACATCCGTGTTGGCCCAGCAGCGCTTGATGTTGGATGCATCATTCAGCATTTGGCCCGGCTCGGCACCATAGACGTAGGCGAGGGAGGCGATGATATCGGTCTTCGCCGCGCCTTTCTTCGTCTGATAGAGCGAGTCTTCGCGGACGACGGTCTTGATTCCCAGGTATCGGGCGAGGTCATCTTCCGTGTAGGCCGCATGATTGCCCAGGGCATTGGTGCGGGCACCAGCCTCGTAGGCATCCTGACGGAGCATCCACGCCAGATCACCAATGAGGAGGTGGGTGGCTTTGATGCCCTTACCTACCAAACTATTACGGCAGGCCAGGCGGATGTTACCGTCCGGATTCGCCGTGGATGGTGAGGTGCTCCAGTCTACCGAGGTGGGCGTGGATCCCGCATTGAGCAGGGCGATGCCGCGCAGCAGCTCCGCACGGATCAGGCGGAAGCGCAGATTGTCTGCTACTGCGTTTTCCCAGCCAGCACGCATCTTACCATCCGGGCCACGCACCACTTGGTCGTGATCCATGCGATAGGTGAGACCTTTATTATAGGCCTTTGCGAGCTGCGTGGATCCGCGATACTCGATGCGCTTGAACGCAGCGCCAATCGGGCGGATATCGGAATCGTCCGTTTCCGTGATGAACGCCTCATCATCGTGCTTTTGGAACTCGAACCGGCGATCCACCTCCACGGGAGGGAAGAGCAGATCGAGGCGGGATTCCAAGTCCGGCGCGGGCTGGCCTGCCATGTAGGCGGTGAGGCCCTGGCTGAGGT
>JAYVNE010000030.1:0-7278 GCA_043758615.1 Akkermansiaceae bacterium | reverse complement strand
CTTTCATTTTGTGTGGTTCAGGTTCGGATTTATACCCGCCCCCGGCCACCACAATCATAGCTTAACCCCTGGCCCGATTTTCGGGGTCCGCCTCAATCATCGCAATTGGATCATCAATATATCCCCTAAATTTGATAGTATCGCCCTTATTCAAAGACTCAATTTTCAATCGTTCTTCGTCATTTCTGGGTGTGATATGAACGGACGTTGGAACTTCATAGGTTTTTTGTGAGGAGCTTACGATATACTCAGAATCGTTTTTGGAAACGTCCCCAACAGTTACAACCCATTCCACAACAACATCTTTAAGTGTTTTTAATGTCTTCGCCTCTGGATCGCCCTGCAGGGGGGATAAAAAGAAGTCTTCTAGGGCGCCATACGGAAGAAGCATCGACGGGGTCGCGCTTCCAAGACTCGCAATTTTCTCCTGTTTGGCTTTCACTTCATCGACTGCATCCTCTTCTTTGCTTATGGTTTGCACAACCGTTCCGGATGAGGTTCCTGTTGGCTGTAAAGACGAATCAGATTTTTCAGATTGATTTTGACTAGGTCGCTCCTGCGCTGGCAGAGGTCGGGCCATACTAGCTTGAGGGCTGACGAGAACCGCCGGGCTAATTTCGATGTGTCGAAGCGTGGTGCCGTTGATATATCCTCGAATATTGATCGTGTCACCGGTCTTTAGTCCTTCAATTTTTGACCGCTCGGCGTCATTTTTAGGGACGAGATTGATGAATGTCCCTACCGCGCTGTCTGACTGAGTTTGGATTCGGTAGCCGGAGCTACTCTTATTAATTTCATACACTGTGAGCATCCATTCAACGACTTTGCCCTTAATCTCCTTTTCTGCATTTTCGCGCTGAATGTCAGTGTGCTCCGACAACAAGTTGAACTTGTCTGCAAGATCTCCATAAGGCTGAAAATTCGATGGTATTGCGCTCTCTAGTGCCTTGAGCTTTTCCTGTTTTTCTTTTTCGATATTCAAAATATGGTCCTCCCCAGCAACATACATCCTCCGATTCCGATAATTCCCAATCCGACCATGATTAGAATTGCGATCAAACATCCGTTAATCTTTCGCTTGGGGGCTTGTTGGTGTTCTGGTTGCATATTTTGAGCATTCATATTGAAATTAGTGGAAAATTCCAGACGACGCGTGACGTTCGTTTTCTGTCAGACATGAAAAGCGCACGCCTTCCACACAACCCTGCTTGCGTGATTCGTTACGAATGGAGTTCCAATAGGCGTATTGCTCCTCAGGTGTCAGCGGAGGCAGAGGCGGACTGGGAAAAAACCGAGGCGCGCTGTTCAAATTGTTAGTTAGAAAGACCTCGTTCTGGAGCCTCACTCTTGGAAAACCATTTGGTGCGTTTCCGCATACCCGAGCTGGGGAAAACGAATACATACCGTCAATTGGATTGCCGAAGGTTGCCCCCAAATAGAGCCTTAGCTTTATGGAATTAGGTTTGCCCTGTGGCAGCGCCTTTGAAATTACCAATTGATAGTACAGCTCAGAAACCCTGGGATCGTTTTGCAAGGATTCGGGCTTGGCTGGATCGTATTCGATCCAATCCGCGACCACAAAAACCGTATCGAGCTGGAACAAAGCATCAGTCCTGATTTTTCCAGCCGTGGAGCCGAAGACAATAATCGAACCCTTGTCGAGCTTGGTCATGCCGGTTGCTTTGCGGAACTCTAGCTTGGCCTGCTTGCAGACAAAATACTTGAAACAATCTTCGAAAACGAACGGGTCGGTATTTTGTAGGGATGTTCCGTCTTTTCCGCAGATTGCTTGGCAGGATTTTAGCGGCGGCGCACAAGTGGAAGATCGACCAGTTGGAATTTCGGAAGGCACATACGGATAATGAAGCAACTTAGGTTGGAAGTCATTCGCAGATGGAGGCAACGGTTCCACGTCACTCGGCGGCTCCCACTCTCCCCAAAATAGCAGTGACTCGTTATGAGTTAGTTTATTGTTAGGGCCGACATAATCGCCCAAACATTGCATGAACTTGCGGCGATGCCCTCCCGTGTTCCAGCTTTTGTGCCTGGGGTTGTCAGAGTCCGGGCCGTGCTCGGCACCGGGATGAGTGAATTGGACAAGATACGTCATAAATCCTTACTGATAGCCCAAACGCGTTTCTAAGAAATGTAAAGCGTTCTAAATCTTAGTGAATATGGTCCTAGCTCACAAATTAACATCAGGCAGGCACGAATCGTAGTTCCACCTGCCGGCCGAGAGCGGCGGCGGCTTTTCCGAGGCTCGCCACGGTGGTCGGTTTGAGATACTTTTGTTTTCATTGTCGTACCGAGAGCTGATTTCGAATCCATTCCGGTGAGCGTCGCAAATCTAGCACCGCAACGACCTGCCGCATTCCTTCCTTTTCACGATAGTAAATCGCATAGGGAAATCTGGACGACAGAGCTCGGAAATAGCCCAAATGAATCCGGTGTTCGCCAAAATATACGCTGAGTCGCCGGATGTCGGCGATGATCGAATCCCTGAAATACAGACCAACGCCGTCCTCAATCGCATCGTAGAAGTCGATTCCTCGTTCAATGTCACCAGCCGCTTCCGCAAGAACGGAGACGATCTTTTTCATCGGCTCATCAACCGTGCTTGAAGTTCATCGACCGTGAGCCAAGTCGCCTTGCCGGATTCGATAATTTCGGAACGCTCGGCCAAGACCTTGGCGTGCCAATCGGGCGAAGGGTAGTCGATTCCCTCCTTTGAAAAGGATTCCCACAAAAGCTCCATTGCTTCGACCCGCTCACTGGATGACATTCGGGAAATTTGCTCCATCGCCAACATGGGGTGAAACTACTTTGTAATCCGGTCACAATCAAGCCTCCAAAAACCATCCCAAGACCTTCCCGCAATCTTCACGGCCTTTGCGCTTTTCTCCCGGTGAACATCGAACATCAAACGCCCAACATCGAAAGTTGAAGTAAAGAGAGTCCGAAGCATCTTATTTCGATGTTCAACGTTTGACGTTCGATGTTCAATGTTCGCCAGATGTCCGCCCCTCTGAACCCGAAAACCCTCCCCGAAAACCCCACTGCTGACGACATCCTTAATGCTTTCCTCGATTATCTAACATTTACTAACACTGAGCCTTACGACCACCAAGAAGAGGCCATCCTCGAACTCTTCCAGGACAAGAACGTCATCCTTAACACCCCCACCGGTTCGGGGAAATCGCTGGTCGCGAAGGCCATGCAGTTCAAGAAGCTCTGTCAGGGTCGTCGCTCGTATTACACGGTGCCGATCAAGGCGCTGGCTAATGAGAAACTTTTCTCCCTTTGCCACGTTTTCAATCCGGAAAACGTCAGCAAGAATATGGGACTTCCGCCCCATCGGGCGATAGTCCTGCGGATCTAGTAGAAAATCAGCTGCCTTCCCAAGCAAACGCCCTTAGAGCTTGGGAAAATACCCACTCACGGCTTCTCAACCGTAATGCTGATAGGGCTGTGGTCGGAAACTTCGCCCGGAACTTGGATCATCACTGCATCCGTTTGTTTCAGACCTGCGGTAAAAATGTAGTCGAAGGTGGTGGGTTCAAATTTGCTTTTGGGATCGGGGTGCCATGTGAGGCGTTGTTCTTTCGGCGTGTTCGCCCAAGTGTTGAAATAACCGCCATCGGTGATAATTTTCACTGCGTGGCAGAGGGGAAATTGATTGTCGTGATTGGTGTTGAAATCGCCGCATGCGATCCAGCCGAAGAGGGTTTCTTTTGCGAAGGCTTTTTTGATTTGATCACGGTGGGCGAGGAGTTGGTGGGCTTGGTCATCGCGCATCGCAGCGACGTTTTTTGCACCTTCTTCGCTGTCACTGCCGCGGTTACTCTTGAAGTGATTTCCATAGACCATCAACAATCCGCCATCGGGAGCCTCCAGCGCGGCAAAGGTGAATCCGCGCGACATCTCGGGCATGTTCGCTGCCCATTTTTCCCACATCGCCGCGTGACATTTGAGCTTGGATGCAATCCCTATTTGCTGCGGGCGAATCTCGCCGGTGAGTGGATCACAAAAGCTGCTAACAGCATTTACCGTCATCCCGGGCAGCACTGAGACGAGCTCGTGAAATGCTGCCCAATCGTGAATCTCAACGCCGACAAAAATGTCCGGATTGATTTTCACGAGCGCCTCTTGTGCCGCTTTCATGTGGGCATCTGCCTCCTTGGCCGATGCAGTTGGGCGGTGACCGGGAAACCATTCCAGATTCCACGAGACAAACTTCAAGGGCTCGGCGGCAGCAAGCGACATCCTGGTGGAAAGCGCGATGGTTGCGAGAAGTGTGTAACCTAAAAAGCGGGTGGAATTTAGCATGAGCATGGTGTGGATACGGGGGGGAGGAATACAAACCTGACAAGAAAATGCACCTGTCGATCGGGTCGCGATTCTTTACCAGCAAGCGCAAGACGTGCCAACTCCCGTGGGGACATCCTAGAGCAGCTCTTGCCGCCAATCGAGGGGCTCGTTAGATTGCGTTTCGACCTTGGAGTTTTTGGAAATCCCCCGGAGGTGGCGTCGCAGCAGTTGCGCAATCAAATCTGGAAGGTCGATTCCAAAATGGGCGGCAAGGCGCAACACATCGGGAGGCAAATCAAGCGTCGTTTTCATGCCTCAATTAGTGTTAGATGGATTGCGGAGTTCATGGGCGGGCGCGGCTTGGGCAGAAGCTTTGGACTTGGTGTCGAGCGAGGTTCCTATCGTATCGCACCAATGCTGCAGAAAGAATTTTTTCTCCGGAGTGAGCAAGACATCCGAGCGACCGAGAATGGGCCGCAGGGAGGTGGTCATTTGCAGCGTGACTAACAGAAATACCGCGCTCCAGATGGCGAGCGGGCCTTTCTGGGTGCCTCCTGTGGCGAAGATCACGGATTTGAGAAAACGCAGGGCAAAGACGACGGCGATCATCCATGAACCCAGCGCCAGCGATCCCATAAAGCCGAGCGAGTCCGTCGATTCTGCGAAAATCCACAAGGCAGGCGCGAAGCCTAACAGTAGTAGTCCTGCTAGGGCGAGCGCACCTGCTAGGCAGCCGGCGAGCTGGGAAACGCCCACGCGGGCACCTGCAAGCGTTGAGAAAATATAGAGGCTCGGGAAACAAATCACGCCGGAAAGCATCAGCCCTACAGTGATCTTGATGGGAGCCGCCCACAGTTGCTCATTTTTTGCAAAGCAACCGAGGACAAGTCCGAAAAGTGCGATGGAAACGATCGCCATGAGCACGAATTTTCCCGTCGCTCCGTGATTCGCCTCCTCCAGGTGGGCGACAAGGGCGTAGGGCCGGCGGAGCAGCGCTTCGAACAGAGTTTTAAAGTCCGATTTTCCCGCAAGGGGCGCTTCGTGGGGTGATGCTTGGAGGTCTGGTGTGTTCATGGTCGTGGGGTGGTTTTATGGTTCATTTTAATCGCGTGGCCGATGGGCCCGATGAGAAAAATCAGGATGACGACAAGCGCCGGAACGCCGTGCCCACCGGTGAGCTTATCGAGCGATTTCCAAACCGCTTGATAGAAATTCCCGTTCATGGGATGGGGTCGCAGGAACTCGACTTTCAGCGTCGGGAAACCGAAAAACGGCCGCAGAATCCAGGAAAACTGCGCGCCGAGAAATCCATTTCCACCGAGCCATGCCAGCAGAGTCGCCACCGCGGCGGCGGGTGTAGAGGCTCTCACGGCGAGCAGGCGATGGAGGTGGATATTTGCCGTGATCCCCGCAAAGCCGATGAGCACGGTGTGAGTGATGAGATAGGCAGCGTGGGCATTTGCCGCGCCCGGCGAAGTCGGTGATGGTGCATTCCACGCGAGAAAGAACGTCACTGGTGCCAGCGATCCGAGAATCAACGCGGCGAGGGCGAAGGCACTGAGCAGGGCTAACAATGATTGGCGAAATCCCAAACCCGTCCCGAGCAGCAGGCCGAGCAAGCCATTCAAAAGCCCATTACAAGCCAGCGTGAGAAATACCAGCAACGGCAATTTCACCGCTACATAGACCCCTAGCAGCGGATCGCGCCAGTAGCCGACGCTGAAGCCGTAAACCGCCAAGCCGATAAAGGCCGTTAGCGCCACCCACCCGACCCGCTGCGGCGCGGGCGCATCCAGCCAATCGGCGGTGGGCTGGATGAGTGTGCGAATGTGCATGCCGCAGATCCAATCAGCCGATTATGAACTCCCGATGCAGGATTCATGATAATTCCGTGAAATTTCATCTACAAGATGGCGCTTGAATGTTCGCGCCAGTGCCACTAGTCCAAGGGCCGCATGGACCCGAGGCACCCTTACCAACATTTGTCGCTTTTCACTTGGGGCCTCGTCCTCGCGGTTTGGCTGATCGGCACTCACGCCTACATGCTGGCGAAACCCACACAGTCACAAGATTTCCTGAAAAAATTCCCGCGCAACCCGTTCTTCGGCCAAGTTCTGCTAGGGATCGGCCTCGCGTGGTTTTGGCTGCTCATCGCACCGCCGGGCTTTGGCAAGCTGAGTGCTCTGGCGATGGACCTCGGTGAATTTAATGCTGCGAAGGGACTTCTCCGTTTGCTGGTGCCGGCCTCGTTGATTCTGGTCACTATCAGCGTGCGGGATTTTCTCGCCGTGCGGGCGCTGGGATTGGTCGGACTGATGGCCGCCGCGCCTCTGCTCGGGGCCGCTTTTCTCAAAGACCCGCAATCTCGCTTGCTCGTGCCGATTTTCGCATACCTCATGCTCACTGCCTCACTTTTCTGCGTCGGCATGCCCTATCTTTTCCGCGATGCGGTGACTTGGGTGACAGCCGACCAAAAGCGCTGGACTCTTCTATCAGGTGCAGGCTTGATTTACGGCATCGCCACGCTCGTCTGTGCCTTCGCCTACTGGCGGGCGTATTGATTTGAGTTTTCAAACCACGGCATCACCCCGTGATTGGCAGGAAAAGCCGGGGGCTCGAAAAATCTCAGTAAACCGGCGCACCGGAAGTGTCGCCACCCCCGCCACCGCCAGCACCTCGGGTTGCGGTTTTTTCCATCGCCTCTCCACCCATCCGCATATCCCGGCCGAGACCGATAAACGTGTTGCAAGAGCTAAGAAGCATGGCGATGGCAGCAACGGTCAGCAGTAGGATTGATTTCATTGAGAGTCTGCATACTCCAATTTGACCAGCCTGCAAGCGGATTTTGTAAACCTTACTTAATAATTTCACGGCATTTTCTTTTTGAAGGGAATATCCGCATAGGTTCCTGATTTCGAAAAAATCCTAGACAAACCTCCCCGATTCGACTCTGGTGGGGTTGGATGAATG
>JAYVNE010000029.1:0-7316 GCA_043758615.1 Akkermansiaceae bacterium | reverse complement strand
CTTGGCCTCTGATAGTAGTTTCTTCATTTTCATGTTCTGGTATTCCTACAAGGGACTTGAACCCCATTTACAACGTGCCCATGCTGGGCACACACAAGACGCTCCATCCAACGGCGGGTAACGCACCTGTTTGAATTCGGGCTTCCTTCGCCGCCGTGGATGAGCTAGACGTTGTGCCGGAAAATGAATGCAAGAAGACCTTCTACAAATTCGCTCGCTTGGAGTGAACTTTCACGTTCTTCGTGACTCTGAAGGACTCTACCTCATCGACGCTGGATTTATTGGAGCTCGTCACCTTTTTCAACAAGCATTGAAGAAGCGCGGATGGGATGGTGAGCCTATCGTAGGAATCATCGTGACCCATGGCCATCTGGATCACATCCTTAATGTTGGTAGGATTGCGGAAGAGACAGGGGCATGGATTGCTGCGCCACGACTCGACGCCTCACACTACCAAGGTCGTCCGTCGTATCGGGGCGCTTCCAAAATTACCGGCCTTCTTGAGGCGATTGGGCGACCGCTTCTGGGATTTAGGAAGTTCACTCCAACGCGCCTACTCGATGACGGGGATGTGTTGGACATATGTAAGCTCCTTTATAGCCAGAGAGGCCAGCGTACACCGGATAAATTTCCGGTCACGGTTACGTGAGAGCGTCGTTCTGGTTTCAGACTCAATTAGAATCACTTCTCCATCCAGTCATCTCCAAACTTTCTCCTTTCCTTCAGGTCCGCATCCAGCAATCGTCAAGCAATGACTTCCTTGCCACAAGTCGGTGATTTTCCATCCCGGCACCGCCCGAAAAAGCGCCGTTTTAGGCCGAGTGTGGCTTACTACGGATACCGCTACTACGACCCACTAACGGGCCGCTGGCCATCCAGAGATCCCATGGAGGAGAGTGGTGGTGAAAACCTTTATTTGCCCGCTCGAAATAATCTTTTGAACTCGTTTGATTACCTTGGACTGGTAGGATCCGAAAAGAAAATTGTTTTAATTACCGGGCCTGATTACTCTACCGGAAACGGGGCAGCGACAACATCGAATGGATTAGTTAAAAGTTTTTCTGTTTCAGAAAACACAACATTATATAACGGCAAGCATTCATTTGGAATTACTCAGGCGCATATGCAATCCCTGATCAAGGTAACTCTAGAAACTTGGGAGAAGACCAACAAAAGAGGGTGCTGTTATTCGTTCAAAGGAGCAAAATTTGAAAGTAGCGAATCAACTCCAATGACAGCACAACGAGCTAAGCTTTTAGTATCGGAGTGGGAGCCGAAAGCTGACTTGGTCATTTTACAAGCTCATGGAGTCAGGGATGCAATTGCTAATCATGAAACGGGGCTTATATTCTACCGTGGAAAAGACCCGTTTAGTGGAATAAATTGGGGATTGGCTTATCCCGTTTCAGCAGTCGTTTCCAATGAGCTCAAGTCACTTAATCTGCTAGCTTGTAACGATAAGGGCGTCCCGGAAAAAGTCGGGGGGACAGTTGTAGTAAAAGTTGGAGGTAACCTATTTGGAGAAAATCATGGATCATGATTCAACTTCTTTTATTTCCAAATACATCAATAAAACTTGTGATGAGTGCTCAAAAAAATAAATTCTTAATCACGATATTAAGTAATATTATTTTGATTATGCCAATGATTTATTTTTGCGGATTGAAGACGACAAGGTTTTGAAGGACAAGCTAGTTGAAGAAATTAGGGTTGAACTCAGTAAGTGATGATAAAACCTTGTAGAAGTATGAAATACACACCCGCGTAGACCAATAGCGTTGGTCATTACAACCCATTTAAAAAATTGAAATCGGAGCGGCTCCTCGATAATTTAGCTCCCTTGGACTCGAAAAGTTAAACTCCCCAAACATGTCACAGGAACTTACTTCAACTAGATTCTTGTCTGATTTCGTCATGCCACAGTCAAAGATTGCTTTGGCCGCTTCCAGCACGCGGTTGTCTGGAGGCTTCAAAGAACTTCGGGCGCAAGCGAAACAATCTTCATGAACTGACGTTCGCGAAGTTCACGGGCGACAGGGCCAAAGATCCGGGTGCCGCGTGGGTTGTTGTCTTTGTCGATGAGAACAATCGCGTTCGAATCGAAGCGGAGAATCGACCCATCGGCGCGGCGGATCGGGTAAGCGGTGCGGACGACGACGGCCTTCACGACGCTGCCCTTTTTGACAGAGGCGGTCGGGATGGAATCGCGGATGTGAGCGGTGATCACATCACCGATGCGTGCGGTGCGGCTGCGTTTGCCGAGCACGCCAATCATTTTTGCGCTGCGTGCCCCGGTGTTATCGGCGACGACGAGCATGGTTTCCATCTGGATCATGACTTAAAGAAATTTGAGATTTGAAATTTGAAATTTGAAATGAGCGAAGCCCAATCAGTGGGAGATCACCTCGGCGAGGGTCCAGCATTTCAGCTTGGAGAGCGGACGGGTTTCCACGATTTTCACGCGGTCACCGATCTGTGCCTGGCTGGTTTCGTCGTGCACGTAGTATTTCTTCGAGCGTTTGACGATTTTGTTGAACTTAGGGTGAGGAACGCGGGCAATGTGCTCAACGACGATGGTCTTTTCCATTTTATTGGAAATGACCACGCCAACGCGGGTTTTACGAAGGTGGATCTGAGTGTCCGAAGGAGTCTCGCTCATAAATAGATGTGTTAGCGTTGGGAGCAGGGATTAGGCGCTCTTCAAGGCGGTGACCGCCGTGAGGACTTGAGCAGTTTCGCGGCGCACGATGCGAATGCGTGAGGAGTTTTCCAATGAGCCTGTGGCTTTTTGGAGACGAAGGTTGAGAGCTTCCTGTTTGAGCTCAATGAGACGGACTTGGAGTTCGTCAGCGGAGAGCTGGTTGGTTGCTTTGGCTTTGGTTTTGGCCATAATTCAGTCGGATATTAGATGGAATCTGATCGAACGGATCAGGCGTGTGGATTACGGGCGACGAGGCGGGTGCGGATGCCTAACTTGTAGGAGGCGAGGCGCATGGCTTCTTTGGCAGCGGATTCTGGAACACCACCGATTTCGAAAAGCATATTGCCTGGACGAATCACAGCGACCCAGCCTTCGACAGCACCTTTACCTTTACCCATCCGTGTTTCAGGCGGGCGTGAGGTGATGGGCTTGTGTGGGAAAATCCGGATCCAGACTTTTCCTTTACGCTTGAGCGAGCGGTTGATTGCGATCCGGCAAGCTTCGATTTGGCGGTTGGTCATCCATCCGCGGTCGAGGGTTTGCAGACCGAAGTCACCAAAGGCGACGGTGGTTCCGCGCTGGGCATTGCCAGCTCGGCTTCCGCGGTGGCTCTTGCGGAACTTGGTTCGTTTGGGCATCAAAGGCATAACTCGGTCCTTCTAAAAATTAAATTTGGATTCGTAAAATTGAGCGATCAGTTGCGATTTTGTGGGCGACGATCGCCTCCGCGATCACCACCACCACGGTTTCCGCGATCGCCGCGGTCACCGCCACGGTCGTTGCGACCGCCTTGTTGAGGCTGTTGTTTGCCGTCGTCTTCCTTCTTGTTGACCCATGCCTTCACGCCAATGATGCCGTAAAGGGTGCGGGCTTCGGCAAAGCCGTAATCAAGGGGGACACGGAGAGTTTGAAGAGGCACTTTGCCTTCGCGATAGCTTTCGGAACGGGCGATGTCCGCACCACCGAGGCGACCGGCGCAACGGAGGCGGATGCCTTCAGCACCGAATTCCATGGCGGTTTGCAATGCACGCTTCATGGCGCGGCGGAAGCTGATCCGGCGCTCAAGTTGCACGGCGATTTGTTCGGCGACCAATTGAGCATCGAGCTCAGGCTTGCGGATTTCGATGATGTCGATCTTCACTTGGGCACCTTTGCAGAGGCCGGTGATATCCTTGGTCATCACTTCGATTTCCTTGCCTTGGCGACCAATGATCAGGCCAGGGCGGGAAGTGTGAAGGGTGACACGAACGCTGTTCCATGCACGCTCGATGACCACACGGGCCAATCCAGCATTCACAAGCTTGTTCTTGAGGTAGCCACGGATCGCGAGATCTTCGTGGAGCTTATTGGTGTAGTCTTTGCCTTTGGCATACCACTTGGAGCGCCAGTCTTTGTTGACGGCGAGGCGGAATGCGATCGGATTTACTTTTTGGCCCATGGTCGGTGAGGAATGAGATTAATGGAGAGGGATTCAGGCTTCTTCGGTGGCAGCGGCGGCGGCAACTGGAGCTTCTTCGACTGCTTTGGCAGCAGACTTGCGAGTGACTTTCTTTTTCTTCTCGGGGGCGGAACCGACGAGAGTGATCGAAATGTGGCTGGTGCGCTTGAGGATCGGACCGGCGGAACCTTTCGCCCGTGGCTTGAAGCGGCGGAGTGTAGGACCTGCGCCGATGACGGCTTCCTTGATGACGAGTGAGGCGGCATCGAGGGAAAAATTGTTTTCCGCGTCAGCGATCGCCGTCTTCAGGGTCTTCCCGATGAGCTGTGCGGCTTTCTTGGGAGTGAAGGTCAAAATATCGAGGGCGCTCGAGACGGCGAGACCTTGAATTTCACGGGCGACGTCACGCGCCTTTTTAGGCGAGAGACGAACGAATTTGGTGGTGCTTTTGACTTCCATGGACGTCGGACGGTAAGTAGTTACTGCGCTGAGGCTTGTGTTTCGAGGACGGCGAGATCGCCGGGGCGTGGGGATTCGGCGACATTGTCGAGGTGTTCGACAAAGGCACCACTGACGCCCTTGCGGACGTCGGCTAAAATGGCTTTTCCGTAGGGCTGCTGCCCGCGGGTGAGGCGAAAGGTCATGCCGATTTTTGCTCCCTGACTTTCGCCAAGGTTGAAAACCATCATGCCACTTTCTTGATCGAGACTGACGATCCGGGCTTGCTGCAATGAGCCAGTCCGAACATCGGGGCGGGGCTTCTTGCGCAAGCCGAGGACAACGTCAAGCTCTCTTAGTGAAGTTTCTACACGGAGTCTTGCATCCGGGTCGGAAACCACCGCTTGGCGGAGGTATTCGCTCACGGAGGCAGCAAGGCGTGTGACTGAGCCTTCCAAACGGGTGATGCGCTCATTGGCGAGCTGCAAATCACCGGCGGCTTGGATCAGGCGGTCGTCTCCCCCATCAAGCAGGTTCTTGCCAAGTGCTTCGAGACGTTGGCGGACTTGAGCAAGTTGCTCGGTCGCCTCTTTCTCGCCGCGATTGGATTCGGCAAGGCTGCGCTGGAGGGTTTGGTTCTGCCCCTGGAGTTCGGTGACGATCTCCTGGAGGTCCGCCACGGTCGGCGCTTGAGCCACGCACACCTCGGCAACGGCCAACAACCCGAGGGCGGCGGCAAGTGCTTTGAGATGAAAAGTGGAGCGCATGAGCGTGGGGAAAATAAGAACCAAGTGGATTATTTCTTGCCGATACCGCCGTGTGTCTTGAACAGACGGGTCGGTGAGAATTCGCCAAGTTTGTGGCCAACCATATTTTCGGTGACGTAAACGGGGACAAACGTCTTGCCGTTGTGGACTGCGAAGTTATGGCTGACGAAATCAGGCGTGATCATCGACTTGCGGCTCCATGTTTTAATGGGCTTACGGTCGGATCCGGCTTCGGCAACGGCGTCAATCTTAGCAAGAAGCTTTTGATCGACGTATGGGCCTTTTTTGAGTGAGCGTGGCATGGGAAATTTGAGATTTCAGATTTGAGATTTCAGATTGAGAAGGGATTACTTCCGCTTCGCTTTGTGGCGGGACTCAACGATGAAGACGCTGGTGGTCTTCTTCTTGTTACGAGTCTTCTGACCCTTCGCATGACCCCATGGGCTGAGAAGATGCTGACGGCCACCACCGGATTTCGATTTGCCTTCGCCACCACCGTTCGGGTGGTCAACGGGGTTCATCGTCATACCGCGAACGGTCGGGCGCACACCCTGCCAGCGTGTGCGGCCAGCTTTTCCGGATGTTTCATTCATGTGGTCACGGTTTCCGACTTGGCCGATGGTGCAGAAGCAACGATCGTTAAAGCGGCGAATTTCACCGGAAGGCATTTTCACCAGTGCCCAGCCGCCATCGCGGTTAGAAAGCACGGCGAGCTGACCGGCGGCGCGAGCGACTTTGCCACCGTTGCCAGGAATGAGCTCGATGTTGTGGATCGGTGTGCCGAGCGGGACGGCACTGAGCGGCATGGCGTTACCCGTTTTCGGAGCAACGTTTGCACCCGCGACGACCGTCGTTCCCACTTCGAGGCCGAGAGGAGCCAGGATATAGGACTTTTGGCCGTCCTCATACTGGATGAGGGCGATGCGGCAAGTGCGGTTCGGATCGTATTCGATGCCGACGACGGTTGCAGGCGCATCGTGCTTCCCGCGACGGAAGTCGACCAAGCGGTAATGGCGCTTATGGCCTCCACCGATGTGACGGCAAGTGATGCGGCCGGTGTTGTTACGACCACCGCTGCGCTTGAGCGGGGTGAGGAGGCTTTTCTCCGGCTTGCTTTTGGTGATCTCGTCGAACGACGGCAGATTCTTATAGCGAGCGGATGGAGTGATTGGCTTGAAAGTTTTCAGTGGCATGACAATCGGAACGGTAAGGTGTTACGTTTGAAAAAGCGGGGAATCGCTTAGACGAGATCGAGCGATTCGCCTTCCTTGAGGCGGACGATGGCTTTTTTCCAATGGTTAGTACGACCTGCATCGGCACGACGCTGGCGCTTGAGTTTGCCGTCGTAGTTGGCAGTGCGAACGGCCAGAACGGTTTTTCCGAAGAGTTGTTCAACAGCTTGTTTGATCTCAAGCTTGTTGGCCTTGCGGTCCACTTCGAGGGTGACCTCGTTGTTGTTCTCCTGAAGCATGGTGGCTTTCTCGGAGAGGCGGACGTTTTTAATGACCTGGTAAATGTCTTTCATGATCTCGGTGTTAGGTCCGGGGTTCAGGCGGTGCGAGCCGCGAGGGTTTGCACGGCATCACCCACGAGGATGATGGTGTTAGCGAGGAGGAATTGCTCAACGTTGACGTCCGAACCCGTGACGAGTTGGGCGTAGGCGACGTTGCGGGCAGCGAGGTAGGTGTTGTCGTCGAAGGAATTTCCAACCACGAGGATCTTGCCTGGCTTGGTCAGTGCATCGAGAGCGGCGATGAAAGACTTGGTCTTTCCATCGGCGATCGAGAACGATGGGACAGTGATGATTTTTCCCGCAGCAACGAGATCACCCAGCGTGCGGCGCAGGGCAAGCTTACGGACCGTCTTGGGAACCTTCTTCGAATAATCACGTGGGCGCGGTCCGAAAACTACACCACCACCGACGAAGATCGGGGCGCGTTTGTCGCCGTGACGGGCACCACCCGTTCCTTTT
>JAYVNE010000028.1:0-7319 GCA_043758615.1 Akkermansiaceae bacterium | reverse complement strand
GCCGCGACCATGCTGTGGATCGTAGATGCAAATTACTATGGCATTTCTGGAAACTCGGCTAACGGGATACCTCTATCCGTCCTGTGGGCCTTCAAGCTGGGGGTAGCGGCACTCCTGTTAGAGACGGTGTGGACGGTGGTCACCAGCAAGGAATATCCGCCAGAGGATATGGGGAATTTTTATTGGAGAAAAAGCAGCATCGCAAATTCCAATTCAAGCCGATGTTTCCCGGAGTCGGCGCGGCGGCGGGGCTTTGCTCGGGGCTGCGCGTGGAGGTTTAGTTGAACAGCACATGACCCTCTCGCATGTGTTAGCGGGTGCGTGCATTGGTGCGGCGGTGGGATTCGTGCTGAGCGGCCCAGAAGTTTCCACGGCGGTGAAGGAAATGCCAAAAACGATGAAACAACTGGCAGTCGTGCAGTTTTTCACCTGGCTCGGCTTGTTCTGCATGTGGATGTTCTTCGGGCTGGCGACGGCGCAACAGATTTTCGGAACGCTCGACTCGAAATCCCCCGCCTTCGATGCCGGAACGCTTTTCGCGGGGCAAACATTCGCGTGGTATTCTATCGTCTGCTTCCTTGTGGCTTTCGCCCTGCCGCCACTCGCCAAACTAACAAGTCGGAAGACCGTTCATCGCCTTGCGTTACTCCTCGGAGGTCTTTGTCTGTTATCGACTGGATATATCACTGGGCTCGAATCGAAAATCTTGTGGCAATGCACGATGATCGGCGTCGGCATCGCATGGGCTAGCATTCTATCCATGCCATACGTGATGTTAAGCGGATCGCTCCCGGAAAACCGGACGGGCGTTTACATGGGAATATTTAACTTTTTTACGTGATCCCGGAGATCCTGCCTCTCTCGCACTCGAACCGATCGTGAAACAACTTTTCCACAACGCACCGGTCAAGGTCGTGATGCTCGGCGGCGCGTCGCTCATCATCGCCGCAGTTGCCACACGTTTTGTCAGTGACGAATCCCAGCCCCAAACCCGCTGAACCATGACTTGGCAAATGACCGTGATCGGTGTTTTGATGGCCGCAATGACAGCAAGCAGCCGTGCAGCAGAACCCGTGCGCCCCGTGATCTATCAACTCATGGTGCGGACCTTCGGCAATATCAATGAGACCCGGAAAACCAACGGCACGCTTGCGGAAAACGGCTGCGGGAAGTTCAACGGGATCAATGACGCAGCGCTCGTTTCCATCAAAAAAATGGGCGTCACCCACATTTGGCTAACAGGGGTGCTCGAGCAGGCGAGCGGCACGGCCTATCCAAATCGTCCTGCCGATGATCCGAATATCCTGAAAGGGATCGCCGGCAGCCCCTACGCGATCAAGGATTACTTCGACGTTTGCCCGGACTATGCCATGAATCCCGATCAGCGGCTCGATGAGTTTAAATCGCTGCTAGATCGCTGTCAGGCGCATAATCTCAAGGTGATCATTGATTTCGTGCCAAACCATGTTGCACGTTCTTATGACTCGGATGTGAAGCCGCAATCCTCTTTCGGAAAACATGACAAGCGAGATGTTTTTTTTGATAGGGATAATCATTTTTTCTATCTGAGTTCGAACGATGAAGGCGGCGGCCCGCCATTGAAATTACCGACTGCAAATATACCTGGCTGTAATGGAAGTTTTGCGGCGGAATCGGAATTCGGCCGTGTGACTGGCAACAATGTCGTCTCATGGGCACCGTCTATCAACGATTGGTATGAAACCGTGAAGCTCAACTATGGTCACGATTTCACCACCGGCCGTGATACCTCCTCGCTCGCGGCTCCGAATGCGGCTCTCTCCGCAGTGCCGAAAACCTGGCGCACAATGGACGAAATTCTCGCCTACTGGCAGGCCATGGGTGTGAATGGATTCCGCGCGGACATGGCGCACATGATCCCGATGGAGTTCTGGCACTGGTCCATCAAACGTGCACGCAGTCGCAATGCCGATGTGTTTTTCTCGGCAGAGGCCTATGACACCGATCCGGCAAAACTAACAGAGAGTCACGTGCTCGATGAATTATTAAAAGCCGGATTCGATGCGGTTTATGATGATCCCTCCTATGATGCGCTGGAGGGCCTCTATGATTCCGGAAAATGGGCGAATGATCTGGATCAACTCACTTTCACCGGTGAGCGCTTCCACAAATCCCTGCGCTACGGCGAAAACCACGATGAGGTCCGCCTCGCCAGCCCGAAGGAATGGGGCGGACTCGGGATGAAAGTGGGCCGCCCAGTTTCCGCTGTGCTCTTCGCGATGGGGCGCGGGCCAGTGATGCTCTATCAGGGCCAGGAAGTCGGGGAGCCCGCTGCCGGTGTGGAAGGCTTTGGCGGTGACGACGCGCGAACCACCATTTTCGATTATTGGTCGATGCCCGAGTTTACTAAATGGGGGAATGGCGGAAAATACGATGGCGGCCGCCTCAGCGATGAGCAGAAATCTCTGCGCGAATGGTATGGAAAACTGATCCATGCCACCCAGGCTCCAGCATTCACGGCAGGTGAGTTCTACGGCCTCAATCACGCGAATCAGGAGAACGCGAATTTCGGCAGAGTGGGGGATGAAACCGCATCCGGTCATTGGCTCTACGCCTTTCTTCGTCACGATCCGAAAAGCGGTCAATCCTTCCTCATCGTGGCAAATTTCAGCGGCTCCGAAACCCTTCACCACGTAAAAATCAGCATCCCCGAAAATGCTTGGGACTTTATGAACCGTCGCAGTATCGAGACATGGAAATTCACCGACCGCCTCGACTCTACTTGGTCTGCCAGTACGGCCCGCGACGGCCTTACCTCAGAAGGTATCGCCCTGCCGGACCTCGCGCCATGCAGCGCGATGCTGATAGAAATTTCAAAATAAGGAGTCGGAACTTTAATATCCCGTCTTCAAATTCATGAAAGTTAGATTACGACGGCAGTGTAATTTGAAGCACGGTCGAATCGTCTAACGCTGTCAAAGCCGCGCCGCCCCGTGGCACCAGGATGAATTGGCCTTTTTTAAAGCGTCGCCCACTGTTCGCTTGCAGTTCGCCTTCCACCACCGATAGAATCGAAAACTGATCATTATCTGGATTGCTGATAGATTTTCCGCACTTCAGCGATACTTTGTCGGTTTTGAAATACTCACAGGTTGCAAGATTCTCTCCAACAGGCGGGTCCATCATCGGCTCGAAGTCATCATAGTCGATGCTAGCGAGCGACTCGGCGACGTGGAGTTCACGGGGTTTACCATCGAGGCCCAGGCGGTTCCAATCAAACACTCGATAGGTGGTATCTGAGTTCTGTTGGATTTCATGAATCAGGAATCCCGCACCGATCGCGTGCAGGCGACCTGATGTGATGAAAATGGAATCTCCGACACGAGGCGTGATCGCATGCACGACATCCGGCACGTTGCCATCCGCGATGGATTGTTCGAAGTCGGCCCGTGTGACGCCGTTTTTCAGTCCGACGTAGAGTTTCGCCCCTGGATCACAATCCGCGATAAACCACATTTCCGTTTTAGGCTTTCCTCCTAGATCGGCTACAAGATGCGCCGGTGGGTGGACCTGGATGGAGAGATCATCGTGTGAATCTAACACTTTTATCAGCATTGGGAAACGCGGGTGATCTTGAAATCCTTTTCCAAAGATTTCCTCGCGATGGTTCACCCAAAGGTCGTGCAGTGTCGTGCCAGACCACTTCCCCTCATCGACGACCGATTGTTCGTTTTCGCGATCCACGATTTCCCACGCCTCGCCGAACGGCTGCTTAGGATCAGGCAGAGTGCGAGCATATAGGGTTTCAAGTTTGCGTCCGCCCCAGACTCGTTCCATGTAAAGCGGGGTGAAGGTGATCGGCTCCATGTAAGGTGAAATAGGGGGAATGCCGGGTCTTTGCAATGGAAGATAAAGCCTGCGATTGACCCGGCGATTCAAGCAGGCGAAGTTGTAGGCGCTTGCCTGATCCTGAAATACTTATTGCCGACCCTGCTCCGCGTCCTCCACGACGTAGGAAGCATCGGCGCTGGATCGTGGTGGCGTTTTTTATTCTTGGTCTGGTTTGGCTTAACGGTCCGGGCTTGCGGTGGATCGGTCCGAAAATCGCCGCACATTTTCTCGAAAAAGCAGGCATCCGCGCGAGCTTATTGTTAGAAGGCAGCTTCACCGGTGGCGTTGTCATTTCCGAGTTTCATCTGAAAGGGGACCAGGGACTCGCCGCCCTCTCCGTGGACAAGGTCACGCCGATCTATCAACTTGGTAAACTTATCCACGGCCAAGTCGATTCCATCACCATCGATGGCCTCCATGCGGACCTCCGACTTGGCTTGAAAAAGGAGCAAAAAGAAACGCCGCCGCTGGACCTCGCGAAACTCGTGGAAACCCTGCGCACGATCCGCGGGCGAGTTATCCCTGTCTCCATCGATCTTAAAAACATCAGCCTCTCCGCCACCCGCGATGGCAGACCTGTTTTCAGTTTAGCGAACAGTAATCTCATTCACCGTTCTGGCAGCGAGGAAATCCTCTTGGAACTCGGCGAGCTCACTGATTCTAACGGCAAGGGATGGGCCGCTCAGAAATCCTCCGTGATATGGAATTCGAATGCCATCTCCATCCAGCGACTCGATCCCTATCCGGGCATCAGTCTTCGTGGTTTCGCGATGCAGCTTCCCGCAGGTGGCGAGCCCTCGGTGGAAGCAGAGGTCCATGTGGACGATGCCGTTTTTGCCATCTCCAGCGCCCCCGGTTCCGCCACCGCAAAAATCGACCTGAGAGAAGGCAAACTTGACATCGCACAGACGGCCAATCGCTTCGGTGTAGAGCTCCCCGCAAGTGCTACCCTCACCTCGTTGTCGGTGGATCTGGATAGAATTTTCCCTGATCCAAGCGCAGCCATTGGAAGTGTGAAAGCCCTTTTAGAAAACGTTACGTGGAAGGACTGGAGCGCTTCTGAAGTGAATGTGGATACCTCATTGTTTTCTGATAGATCGACACTTGTGGCACAAATCAAAGCACTCGGCACCGCGCTTTCCATCAATGCGGAAGCTCCTATCACCCGAGGGAATCATCAATTTCAGTTAGGTAATGCAAAAGGCAGTTTTAACATCGCCAGCATTCCGAAGCTTATCGCCGAGCTAGCGGAACGCACTCCCGCCATCGATCCCGAAGCGCCCGTGCCTTCGTCATCACTCGAAGGAAATTTCAACCTCACCATCGCTGAAAACAAAGCGCAAGCCGCCGACATGGATGTGCTTCTCAAGCCCCAGGACGGAAAAGTTGCGTCTTCCATCGCACTCAAAGGCAGCTGGCAGCCGAATCAACCCATCTCCGCTGAAATCGCCTTGGATGGCCTGAAAGCGGTTGCTACCTATCAGATTGATGCCGCGACTTATCAAGGGTCGCTGGATCTGGAAAATTTCACGAACACCCGAATCGACCGTTGGCTTGCGGTTGTCAAAGTGAAGCCCAGTGGCATTGCCGATCTCACCGGAAAGTGGAGTGGCAGCGGTGAGATCAAAACTCAAAAACATCGCGGTGAAGTTGCATTTACCGAAGGAACATGGTCACGCGAGACGGTCCCCCCGATCACCGCGAGTGGCGGCATCACCTACGATTGGCCGGGTAGCTTTCAGACGAAAGGCCTGCTCCTGCGATCGAAAGACCAGTCCATTGCCCTTGATGCCTCTCTGGCAGGAGGATTGTTAGATCTCCGAAACTTCCTCTGGAACGATGGGAAGAACGAGATTGCTGGGGGCTCCGCCAAACTTCCGGTGCCTGCGGATTTTTCAAAATGGCGAGAAATGTTAGCCAACGACGTTCGCCCGCTTGAAGTTTCTATCGAATCCCGTGTCCTTTCGTTAGGGCTGCTCAAAGAATGGCTGCCCGCCGCGGAACAGATCGACCCGCGCTCGACGGGGCAGCTCTATCTTAAGGTTTCCGGCACTTATGCCGAGCCCATCCTGGATGCCTTGCTAGAAGCCCGTGATCTCCGTTCGCCAGCGAAACCCCAACTTCCACCAGCCGATCTGAAAGTCACTGTGAAAGGAAGTGATGGAAAAATGGTGATCGATGGCACCGCCACCGCACCCGATTTTCCGGCAGCCGTCATGAAGGCGGATTTTCCGTTTCGCCCAGCCGATTGGGCGAAGAATCCGAAATTGTTAGTAGATGAACCCATCTCTGCCCGTGTCGATCTGCCGCGTCTCGATCTGTCGCGGTTCACCACACTCCTTCCTCGGGCCCAAAAGTTGAGTGGTTTTCTAACGGGTAATGTGGTAGTGGCCGGTAATGTCGGCAAACCTGAGGTGAGAGGGGAGCTCAATCTAGCAGGCGGCGGCTTTGTTTTCAAAAATGGCCGCTTTCCGGCCATCGAGAATCTGACAGTCGCGATTGGTCTCGCTCTGGACAAGATCACACTGAAAAGTCTGAAGACCACTGTCGCCGGTGGCACTTTGAATGGCGATGGCGCGCTGGCGATCAATGCCGGCAAGCTGGGAAACTTGGATTTTAAACTGCGCGGCGACCATCTTCCGTTGATGCGGAACGACTTGCTCATTCTCCGCGCGAACCTTGATCTCCGGCTGCAAGGGCCGTGGGAAAAAGCGGCGCTATCCGGCAGTGTCGGCGCAGTGGACAGCGTGTTCTATCGGGATATCGAGTTACTACCTATCGGCAAGCCATTCAATTCGCCTTCCGCAGCGGCCTTGCCGAAAATGGATCCTCCGAAAAACCAGATAGACTCCATGCCTGAGCCTTTTCGCAATTGGGGGTTGAATGTGGTCCTTCGCACTCAAGAGCCGTTTCTCATTCGCGGAAATCTAGCAACGGGAGAGGTCAATGGCAGCATTCGTGTGGGCGGCACGCTAGGCAATCCACTGCCGGATGGCTCGATGCGGGTCACCGATTTCCGCGCCAGTCTGCCGTTCAGCACGCTGGTCGTTCCATCAAGCACGGTGAGTTTCACACCCGCCACCGGGTTTGACCCGATCCTTGAAATACGTGGCACTGCCGAGCCCCGTCCCTATCGGATCACGGTCTATGCCTATGGTCGGATGTCGAACCCGCAGCTCGTGCTGACCTCGAATCCGCCGCTGCCGGATAATGAGATTATGACCTTGCTTGCCACGGGCACCACCACCAGTGGCTTGGAAAATCCGCAGGCCGCCTCATCGCGTGCGATGCAGCTTCTCGCGGAAGAAATCCGGCGCGGGCGTTTCCGGTTTGGCAAACAACTTCGCCCATTGTTGAACTAAGCCGCTGCACGGCAGGCTGATAGAGAAGTTGGTGAGGATTGTAATTGGATCGAAAGTTGGTGGGTTGCGGGGCGGTTTATCATCGTC
>JAYVNE010000027.1:0-21190 GCA_043758615.1 Akkermansiaceae bacterium | reverse complement strand
TTCATTTTCACGCAAGGCCCGGTTGGTTCGGTGAGTTTGCCACGCGAAACGATCCCACAAACGCAGATCAGTGGCGGCGGTGCGGAGGTGCACATTGACCACCTCGATGGAGGCACCGGAGGGAGTCTCAATCGTCACTTGATGGTCACGTTGAATGGGATTGCGGACTTCGCGTTGGATTCTCCAGCGTGTGATGATGCCGTTCGTGTCGTGGACGCGGTAATCGCCATGGCCACCGTAAATCACATCGGCGATCATGCGGACTTGCGTGGGGGCGATGTCCTGGAGCAAGACAATGTCCGGTTGCCACGCAGCGATGTCTAAGGCGGGATTTCCATATTTAAATTCGCCGCAGTTGAGCGTGATGACCCGTAGGACCGGCTTCCCGTCCTCATCCTGCGCGTGACCGCGGAGGGGAGCCGATTTTCCAAAATTCGCTAACACTCGTGCTTCGTCCGCCCCGACTAACAATGTCACGGCCCACACCGCGGTCATGACTAACGAAAGTGACGCGCGCAGGAAATAAAACGCGACACTGGATAGAAATAGCCCGATTCCACCCCACATCCAGATCGGCATCACGGTAAACGCCGCAAAACGATCCGGCTGCCGGGCGAAGCAGTAAACCGTGAAGATGTGGAGCAGCAACGAAGTCCCCACAAGAATCCATCCTAATCGGCGGCGGAACATAGGGGTGGTAATTTGAAGTCTCAGTTTTGAGAAATCACATTCCCGGAATGCCGAGGCCACCGGTGAGCTTTTTCATTTCTGCGGCGGACTTCTCTTTGCCCTTCGTGATCGCCTCTTGCACGCCCTTGAGCACAAGCTCTTCAAGGAAATCTGCGTCGGATGGATCAATCACGGATGGATCAATGCTAATAGAAAGCACATCACCCGCGCACGTGGCAATGACGGTGACTTTTCCGCCGCCGACGGAGGCCTCAACCGTTTCATTGGCGAGTTCTTCCTGCTTGGCGGCCAGCCCGGCTTGCATCTGCTGGGCTTGTTTCATGAGTTTCTGAATGTTCATAGGTGTGATTGGGGATAGGGGCGGTTGGTGCTAAAATTTGAATTCCGCGCTCCAGTTAGGTTAGAACTTTTCCTTCGAATTTCACGAGGGCGGCTTGGATGAGGGGGTCGCTGTGGAAGGCGTCTTCGACGGGTGGGGCGGGAGTGGGAGCCGGGGCTTTCGTTTCTTCGGCGGGCTTTTCGTTTTTCCAAGGCGGCGGCTCGGCGGCGGGGATTTCGCTGGTTTCGGGCGCGGCGTCGATGAGCGAATCGAAAGTGGACATGCCGTTGCCGTTGCCGATGGGGCGTGGGGTAGGCTTGGGTTCAGGGGCTGGTGTTTCCGGGATGGTGGGAAGGGAAGGTTTTTCCGCTGCTGGTGTAGGGCTTGGCGGTTGCAAACCGCCGCCACTGGGGGTGGGGATGAAATCGGCACCACGGGTGAGGACTTTGATCACATCGGTGATGCGGACTTCACTGAGCGATTGGATCGCTTTGATCACGCCAAGCTCGAAATGGAGCCGCTTGTTAGTAGCCCATTTCATGCGGCCTTCGGTTTCTGCGAAGACGTCGATGGCGGCGAGAATGCGGTCGGGTGGGTATTCGTCGGCAGAGGCTAACAGAGTCGTCCAGAGGTGGGCTGGGATGCCTTCGCCATCGGCAGAGGGATCGAGTTTTACAACTAACAGAGCCCGCAGGCAGCCGATGAGCTCGCCAAGGAGCTGGGAAAGTTCGCGGCCGCTTTCGGCTTCTTTTTGGATGAGCGAGAGCGCGGCGGGGTTGTCTCTGGCGAGCAGTGTTTGCGTGAGTGAGGCGACTTTTTCCCGCGAGGTGAATCCGAAAACGTCGAGAACGTTCGTTTCGTTGATGCTATCGCCGCAGAAGGAGACTAGCTGGTCGAGCATCGACTGGGCATCGCGCATGCCGCCGTCCGCCCCTTTGGCGATGGCCCAAGCAGCGGTGTCGTCGAGGGCGATGCCTTCTAACTTGGCAATGTGGAGCAGGTGTTGGGCGATGGTTTCCGTAGGGATCGGGCGGAGGTCGAATCGCTGGCAGCGAGAAAGGATGGTAGGCAGAATTTTGTTAGGCTCGGTGGTTGCGAAGATGAATTTTACATGCGGCGGCGGTTCTTCGAGCGTCTTGAGAAGCGCGTTGAAGGCGGGGGTCGAGAGCATGTGGACCTCGTCGATGTAGAAGATTTTGAACTGCCCACGAGCCGGGGCGAAGCGGACGGATTCGCGCAGATCGCGAACTTGGTCGACGCCATTGTTAGATGCTCCGTCGATTTCTAACACGTCCAGCGAGCGGCCCTCGGCGATTTCGATGCAGACGTCCTCATCGGGGTCAAAATCCGCTTTTGGACCCGCAGTGCAATTGAGTGCTTTGGCAAGAATCCGGGCGGTGGAAGTTTTCCCTGTGCCACGCGGGCCGACGAAAAGATAGGCATGGGCCAGTCGTTTTTGGGCGATGGCGTTGCGAAGGGTCCTCACGACGTGGTCCTGGCCGAGGACGTCGTCGAAGGTTTTGGGGCGGTATTTTCGGGCGAAGACCTGATAGCTCACGGGCGGAGTGTAATGATGGCGGCGGGTTTGTCATGGCCGAGTTTTAGGGAAATGGAAAAATCTAAGGAAGGGGGCGAGAAAACTTTCAGGGACGGGGATTGATGGCGGCAGGGAAATCGCTAGAGTGGTGGCTCATGGACATGGGAAAACTCAGCAATCAACGGCGAGCACGGGGATTTTCAAGAATTGGCGTGATCTTTCTGATGCTAATTTTTTTAGGAGTTGGCCTTTGTTTTACGAGCATTCCGGCAAAGGTGAAGCGAGGGTTGAAGGAGGTTTTTGCCCCGAAACCGCTGATCATCGCTGCGGATGAAAAGGACATTTACCGCCAAGCCGAAGCGCGTATCCGGGGGGAGATGGAGGAGAAATACGAGCGCGACATCACGGCTCTCAAAAAATCTTTGGAAGACTCTAAGAAGCAAGGCGCGGAGCAAAACGAGCCTACGGCTGTCACACCAGGAGCCGAGCTGGGTGATGTGACGGATGTGCGGAAACTCCGCTCCGGTATTCCTTTCAAGACCGAAGTGAAAATGGAAAAAGGCGGGATCGCCTCGCGCGAGCGGGTGGACGAGGCGAGTTACACGGCGAGCTATCAGCTTTCGTTCCGCTTGCCTGCTCCCGCAAAAACGTTGTTGGAACTCGAGTCGTCGAATCCAAATCTATCGAAAATTTTACCCGGCCTCCCCGCGCTGGTGGAGGGAGCTGAAGTCTCTAACTGGTTCACGAAGATCTACGAGGAAAAGGCAGCTCGTATTCGCCGCGATGCAAACTCGCTCAACGAGTTGCTGACGAAGCATAATCTTTACGATTGCGAAACCATCCTGCATCTCCGCTCATCTAGCGGGCGGCGGGTGTTTTTCATGCAATCGGAAATGGATGTGGTTTCAGACGGTTCTGACGGTGACCGGCTGCCCGCAATGCCGGATGAGATCGTGAACTCGCCGAACTATCAGCCATTCACCAGTTATGCATGGACGAAAAAATCGCCCACGGTGAATCCCATGGTCGCCGGTTGGGAAGCCCGGTTGAAGGCTGCGGAAAAGGAGTTTGCGGCCAGTGGGACGACCGCCACGCGGAAGGCTTGGTTGCGTGATCGGATTCAGTATCTCAAACGTGGTATTGCGGATCTGAAGGGGCGCAGTTTTCTAATCGCGGATTATGACCCGTTCATCGTCATTCCGGTGAACATCTTGGGTTCGAATGATGCGTTTGCCCCGAAAGTCGGAGATTACGCGGTGATTTTATACGGCGATAAAATCTATCCATCCATCGTCGGCGATGGCGGGCCCACCTATAAAGTCGGAGAGGCTTCCCTGCGGGTTGCCCGCGAGGTGAATCCAAAATCCAGCTCTTACAGTCGCCCGGTTTCTGATCTGAAAATTAGTTATATCGTTTTCCCCGGCAGCCGCGATGCGGAGCGCGGGCCACCGGATTACGAAAAGTGGCGGCAACGGTGTTTCGAACTGCTAGGCGAGATCGGTGGCCTTGGCGAAGGCTATCAGCTATTCCAATGGATCGATTTGCTGCCCAAGCCACCACTCCCTCCAACCGTGCCGCTGCCTGATGCTTCCCCTGTGGTCACTCCGCCGCCAGCCCTTGGCGATCCGGGGAAATCAGCGCCCCAGCCTTGATGTCATGGTGGCTGGAGGTTATCTAACCAAGCGATGCCCGCCTACGAACAGCGGCTAAGCGCTTCCTGATGCAAGCGGCTAAGTTCGGATTCGGGGATCGCAGTAGGATCGGGATATTCGAAAATCTCGCCTTCAAAATTTCGCAGAGTGATTCGGCCTGAGGCGGTATCTACCACATAATTCGGGTTGATAGGAATCTTTCCGCCACCGCCTGGGCCATCGATGACGAACTGTGGAATCGCATAGCCGGTGGTGTGGCCGCGCAGACCTTCGATGATCGCCACGCCTTCTGCGACTGGTGTCCTGAGGTGCGACGAGCCATTGATTAGATCACACTGATAGAGATAATATGGCTTCACCCGGCACATCAGCAATTTTTGCACGAGTGCTTTTTGAATCTCCACGCTGTCATTCACTCCTCGCAGCATGACGCTTTGGTTGCCGAGTGGAATGCCCGCGTCGGCCAAGCGTCCGAGGGCGTCGCGGACCTCACTTGTTAGTTCGCGCGGGTGGTTCGTGTGGATGGACATGAAAAGCGGATGGTGTTTTTTCAACATCGCGCAAAGCTCAGGAGTGATCCGCTGAGGGAGGAAAATGGGGATGCGTGAGCCAATCCGGATGAACTGGATGTGTGGAATCGCACGCAGGCGGGTGAGGATTTTATCCAGTTTGTTGTCAGAGAAAATTAACGGATCGCCTCCCGAGAGCAGCACATCGCGCACTTCGGTGTGTTTCTCAAGATACCTGAACGCCATTTCCCATTGGGTCTCAAGATGCTGCTCGCCCACGCCGGAAACGACGCGGGACCTCGTGCAGTAGCGGCAATACGATGCACAGCGATCGGTCACGAGGAAAAGCACCCGGTCCGGATAACGATGCACCAGACCAGGGACTGGCATGTGCGAGTCCTCGCCACATGGATCCGCCATTTCCTCGGGTGCATTCCAGCCCTCCTCCACACGTGGAATCATCTGCCTGCGAATCGGGCAATCCGGGTCATCTCGGTCGATCAAATTGAAAAAGTGCGGAGTGATCGCCATCGCCAGCTTGGTCCCGGCAAGCAGGACGCCGGCGCGTTCTTCGTCGGTGAGATTCAAACGGAGGTCGAGATCGGCCAGCGAATCCACGCGATTGCGAAGTTGCCAGCGGTAGTCGTGCCAGTGAGGCATTTCCTCTTCCGACCAGTAACCCGGCGCATGAGAAATGAAGGCCGGATCCGTGTCTGATGGTCTCATGTGAGCGTGGGAGGGCGTTTTGATGAGTCATTCTGGACTCCTTCTGGAATTCTGCAACCCGGAATCTAATCTCTATTTTTTCGCAGGTGCCACACAACGCCGGATCAATTCGATCAAACGCCCTGCCGATGCTGCTACCGTCGGCGCGAACGGCGCTTTCTCATCCGGCTCGTCTGCGGCCAAGTGAGCCCGCGTCGCGATCCGAACCGCAGGTAGATTCATTTCAAAAAGCGTGCTCGCGAGATCAGTGTCATCCCCCAGGCAAATATCCTCAGCGCCATGCACTGCCCCAAGGCCGGCCGCCAAATTCAGCGGCACTGCCGAACTCTCGCGCGAGCTCAGCCACAGCATCTCACCTGCACCCATCGCTTCCACGACGAGGATCGCTTTCGCTCCTCCCGCACTCTTCACCAGCTCGGAAAATTTCCCCGCTGTCTCGACCACAGGGGAATCGGGATCATTCGCATGGGGCAGAAAAATAAAGTGAACGGCCACGCTCGGCTTGTCACCTGCCATCGCTTGTGCCGCTGCTAGAGTCGCTGCTAAACCTGTCGCATTTGCCTCCACGCCGCGTGATCCCGCCCGGCTGTCGTATGAGGAAACGATCCATAGCGCAGGGGCTTTCGTATCTTTTCCTGCGATGCTCACTTGTAGAATCGGCCAATTCGCCGGCCCCCGGTTAGACTTCACGGCATAACCTGTATTCGAGGGGCCTAGCAGGCCTTCGATCATCACTGCCGTGCGTGATAGATTCGCGGCAGCGATTTCAGATGAGCCGTTGCGCTCGCCGATCACTTCTAGCAGCTTGCGAAGATCGTCGGTGAGTAGTGGGATGGATACTGCCTGTGAGAAACGCTCCTGCTCCATCAGCGCCTGCTTTTTCTCCTTGTGGAAATAATACCACAGCGCACCGCCGCCTGAACCGATCAGCCATAGAGGCAGCAGGACGAGCATGAAAGGGACCCATCCGGATCTTTTTTTGCCTTCGATCATGCTTCGTTTTCCTTGTCATGCACGAGGGAATCTCCGTTTTCATCCCCATCTTCCACCTCGATTTCCTTCCGTAAACGATTCGAAATCCAAGGCCTAACAAGCAATCCATAGAGTAGGTAAATACTGAAAAGCACCACTGGCATCACATAGCGGAACTGGACAGTCGCAAGTAACACCAGCATCGCGACGACGATCGCTCCAAGCGTGCCTCGTGTGCTCCAGTCCACTTTTTTGAAACTAGGATAGCGCACATCACTGATCATCAGCAGCGACAGGCCAAGCATCGCGCCTGCTAGAATGTATTTCCACATGCCCAGCTCGTGGTCGTTCTTATAAAAATCGATGAGTAGGAAGGTGATAGACGCGATGAATCCCGCCGCCATGGGAATCGGCAGACCGCGGAAATCGCTCGATGCACCCGGTTTTTTTGGCATCGATGCGAGACAGTTGAATCTAGCAAGTCGCATCGCACCGCAGATGAGATAAACCAGTGCGATTGCCCAGCCGATATTTCCTAGCGGAAAAAGTACCGCTTTCGACAGCAGCATCGCCGGAGCCATGCCGAAGGAAATGATATCTGCCAGCGAGTCGAACTCCTGTCCGAACGGCGATTCTTGTCCACCCAGTCGGGCCAAGCGGCCATCGAGAAGATCGAACAAACATGAGCCGAAAATCAGCAGGATCGCATATTCATAATATTGCTTCACCTGCTCGTAATATTCCTTTTCAGGCAGCTTTACGTTTCCCACTTCCACTAAGCCCTTAAAAATCATCAGCACCGCGAAAAACCCGCAGGCCAGATTGCAGGCCGTCATTAGATTCGGTAAAAAGTAGATTTTCGGTTCGTCCGGGTCTCGGTCCTTCGGCATGAGGTGAGTTTATTTCACGGTTTGAGCTTGGGAAACAGTGTAAAATACCGGCGTGCCAAGCTCTTTTCCCCAGCCTACCCTCCGCCCATGCAGCCTTCCGACCTCACCGCAGATTCCCCGATGAGCACCATCCTCGAAACTTTACCGGGAGCACGGCGGGCGATCTTTGCCCGCTACCACCTCGGCGGTTGTCAGAGCTGCGCTTTTGGCAACGAGGAAACTCTCGCAGAACTTTGCAAGCGCAGTGACCTCCCGGTGGACGAGGTTCTCCAACACCTGCTCACCAGCCACGCCCATGATTCTGCGATGTGGTTGGACCCCGCCGACGCGAACGAGCAACTTTCTCAATTGCGTCTTATCGATCTCCGCACTCGCGAGGAGCACGAGGCGGTGGTGATTCCCGGCTCGGAATTTTTCACCCAGGAACTCCAGCAACAACTTTTTGCCGGGGATTCCCAAACAAAAATCCTGCTTTACGACCACAGCGGTCGCAATGCGCTTGACCAAGTCGCTTGGTTTCGCGGCCACGGCCTGCACGAAACCTATGCCCTGCGCGGCGGAATCGACGCTTGGAGCCAGCAAATCGACTCGGAAATCCAGCGCTACCGTTTGGAAATGGACGAGCCATGACGCTCCTCGAAGGTGAAAATCTAGCAGTCTAAACCTTGAACAAGCCCCCGCGTTTTCCTCCGAGAACGGCCGCTCCCATGATGGCGACTGATAGAAATACCATCGCCCACACGCCGAGTGCCGCCGCGAGTTCAGTGCCATTTCCCAAGGTGCTGAGCAGCGTGTAAATCGCCTTGGTGATCGGGTAATGTTGGGCCTGTTGGGCGAGGATGAGACTGTCGCTCACTTCTAACATGGCAAACGCAAATGCAAGGATCGAGCCTGCAGCGAGGTTTGCGCCGATCAGAGGAATCGCCACTCGCCGCAGCGTGCGGGCCGGGCTGGCCCCTAACGACTTTGCCGCTTCTTCAAGTGTCGGGTTGCTTTGTTGGAGCCCCGCCACTGCCGAGCGCACGATGTAGGGAAGTCGTCGGATGGCGTAGGCGATCACAATTAACAGAAACGGATTCTCACCCGCGCCGACGAGGAATCGGAACGCCTTGCCTTCCTGAGAGAGCGCAAGATAACCGAAAGCCATCACCAGTCCGGGAACCGCCAGCGGCAGCATCACGACGGCATCGAGCACGTTGCGAAATTTTAAATCCGAACGCACGATGACCCATGCAACGCTCAGCCCCATCGCCAGCGCGATCAGCGTGGCACAACCGGCGTAGAGCAGGCTGTTTTGGATAGATGGAACCACTAGGCCGTTGCCGAGCGCCTCGATGTAATGGCGCATCGTTAGAGTGTCCGGGATCACCGTGCCATACCAGCGTCCGGCGAAGGATAACAGAAGCACTCCGAGGTGAGGAATCGCGGCGAATGCGAAGACGCCGATGAAAAACAAGCTACACCCCGCAGACTTCCAACCGGAGAGCTGCAACGAGTTTGAGCGGCCTTTCGGACGCGGTGCGGTGCCGAGAGGCGAGCGACCCATCGCCAGTTTTGATAAAGCAAAAACGGCAGCAGCGACGATTAGCAAGACCGCAGTTAGAGCGTAGGGAATCGGATTTCTATCAAGTCCTTTCAATCCATCGAAAATTTGCACCGGCGCAACGCGGGCGTAATCGAAAACCAAAGGCACTCCGAGTTCCGTGAAAGCCCAGATGAAAACGATAGAAGCTCCCGCAAAAACCCCGGGCATCGCAAGTGGCAGGGTGATCCTGAAAAAGCGCTTCCACGGCGGGCAGCCGAGATTTTCTGCGGCCTGTTCCATCGCCGGATCGAGATTTGCTAGAGCCGCAGCGATGTTCATGTAGAGAATCGGATAGAGATGCAGCGCATTCATCATTACGATGCCGGCGAAGCGTCCGTGAGCGAGCCAATCGTAGGGCAAGCCCGCGTTCATCAGTCCAGTGTCAATGAGTAAGGCGTTGAGCGCACCGTTCACACCGAGGATTTGTTTCACTCCCACTGCTCCGACGAAGGGCGGTAGGATCATCGGTGCAAGCACAAGCACGCTGAGCGCTTGCTTTCCGAAAAAATCATAACGATGGCCGATCAGTGCTAACGGAAACGCGATGGCCAAGGTAGCAAGCGTACTCGTGATTCCTAAGGCAAAGGCATTCCAAAGCCCCTCCCGATAGATGGGATTTCTGAAAACCGCCGCAAAGAAATCCAACGTGAAAAAGTGAGTACCGTCCGCCTTCGTGCCCTCGAAGGCCTGCTTCACGACCATCCCTGCCGGATAAATAAAGAAGACCGCGAAGAGCAGACTGACGATGATCGTAATAGTGATGGCGGAGCCGCGTTTCATGGGAGGATGCTGTAGCGGCGGTCTGTGACCGTTGCTGGTTTTTTGCAAGGAGCGGGTTTCATGAGCATTCGGAAGGGAATGCGACGGTCACAGACCGCCGCTACAGCTTTTGATGATTTCGGGCCATGGCTTCGGCCTTGCGGTAGTTAGAGCGGAACCACTCGCCGATTTTTGCGGCGTGGTCGGCAGCTTTGAGGGCATCGCTGCCGTCGAAGATGGGATCGCCCTTGCCGCCTTTGGCGTAAGGCATAATCGAGATATCCGAGAAAACGGCCAGTGCGTCGGCAGGCATCCCTGCGTCTCGGATGGCAAGCCAAGCGGATTTCATTTCCTCGTGGGAATCGATGCACATGACTTTCACGAGTTGGCGTAGCGTATTGAACGAGGCGCCGGTGAGTTCTTTTTGATAGGTGAAGTTACCCGCATCCTCGTATGGGTGGATGTGAGGCATCGTCGAGTTCGCGAGGTTGTTAGGAGTGTAGATGTCGCGGCGGATCGGCGTGCGATGGAGGGCGCGATCGCGAGGACCGTTAGGTGTGCCAGGTTTGCCGAACCAGAGCGTCTGCGCTTCTGGGGAGAGGCAGAATTCCACGAAATTTTGAGCGAGGATGGGATGTGGCGCACCTTTAAGCACGGCAATGGGATCGGCGCTCAGGGTGGTGCCGCCTTTCGGGGCGATCCAAACGACGCGCGGGCTTCCGTCGATGGTGGTGAGTTCTTCGGCATACGAACGGCCGTAAAAGTCGATGCACATGCCGGCGGCGGCATTTCCCGCCCCGACATCTTGCGGGATCTTCGGCGCGCTATCGGTGAAATAACGCGAGTTCGCTGCCATGCGCTGGATGAGTTGCAGGCCGGAGGTCCACCCGGAGTTGATCGTCGCCGTGCGGTCTGCGCCGGGGGCGGCGAGCGCTCGCTGGATTTCACCTTGCAGGACCAGCTCGAACGCGCGGGCAACGGAGCCGCTTTTCGTCGGATCTGCTAGGGCGAGTGATCCGGCATAGCGGGGATCGCCCAGATCCTGCCAAGCGGTGGGAGAGGGGATGTTGAGGCGTTTGAGAACTGCCGGGTTGTAACAGATACCGAACTGCGACATGCACGTGCCTACCCAGACATGATCGGTGGGGAAATAACGCTCGCCGGTGAAATTTTCGGGGACCGGGCCATCTTTCACAAAAAGTTGCGGCTGCGTTTTGAAAACATCGAGTGGTGCAAGGCGGTTCTTTTTAGCTTGGCTAGCGAAATCCGGTTCGCCGCCGCCGAAGAAGATGTCCACGCCGATGCCGCTGCGTTGGGTTTCTTCCGCCGCCTTAAATCCGGCGTCGAGCACCATCCGGATCTCTGAGGTGCCGCCGGGCGTGCGCCAATCAAGGTTAATGGAACGCCCGGTTTTTTTCCTCCAGTAAGCGGCGAAGGCCTCGCCGAATTCCTGACGGATCGATTCGTTATGGGGAGTTAGAATGACCAGCGTATCGTCGGCATCGCGCGAACTTGTGGTCGCCGACTGCCGCCGCATCGCCAACGGAAATGCGACGATCATGACTAACAATCCGAAGATGATGCAGGCGCGTTGTTTCATTCCGTAGCGGGTGATTAGGGTTTTAGAATGACGACGTCGTCATGACGGGCGTGCAGTATGATATTTTCCTCACCGGGCTCGTGGATGATGTGGGGGTTCATTTCTACGACTTGTTGGCGTCCGCCCGCAGTTTCGATCCAGTATTGGATGCGCTGGCCGAGGTAGCTACGCTCGCTGATTTTCCCATGTACTGCATTGTCGCCGCTTTCTTTGTGAAGCCGCCATGCTTCGGGTCGGATAGAAAGCCGCAGTGTCTCGCCGGGGGTGGGGGTCCAGCTTGGATCGGTGGCGCGGCCGGTGATGGGACCCATCGGAGTTTTTACGATTGTGAAGCCGTCGCGGGTTTCGACGGCCTCGCCGGGGATGAGGTTAGTTTCGCCTATAAAATTCGCCACATAAGCCGTTAGAGGAGTTCGATAGATTTCCTCAGGCGTGCCGATCTGGCCGATTTTTCCACGCGTGAGCACTGCCATGCGGTCGGCCATCGCGAGGGCCTCTTCCTGATCGTGGGTGACGTAAATCCCGGTTAGACTATTCTCCTTTACGATGCGGCGGATCTCGCGGCGCATTTCTACGCGGAGTTGGGCATCGAGGTTAGAGAGCGGTTCGTCTAGCAGGAGGCATTTGGGTTTCACCACCAAGGCGCGTGCAAGCGAGACCCGCTGCTGCTGGCCGCCAGACATCTGGTCGATGGAGCGGTCGCCGAATCCCGGGAGTTGAACCATCTCTAGCACTTCCTCGACACGGCGCTTGATCTCCGGCATTGGCACCTTCCGTTCCTCCAAGCCGAACGCGATGTTCTGCCCCACCGTGAGATGTGGCCACAGGGCATAGCTTTGAAAAACCATCGCCGCCTCGCGTTTGTGGGGTGGCATGAGAGTGACATCCCGCTCGCCGAAATGGATGGACCCGCTTGCCGGTGTTTCTAGTCCCGCGATGCAGCGGAGCAGGGTGGTTTTCCCACAGCCCGAGGCACCGAGCAGGAAAAACAGCTCACCAGCTTTCACTTGCAGGCTGATTCCATCAAGAGCGCGGATGTTTCCGAAGGACTTGACGACGTTTTCCGCGATGATTGCTTCCATGGCCATTGGTGCGCCTATGCTTTCGCACGGACGGCGGGAAGCAAGTCGGAAGCAGTTTAAATGCCTGCAAATGCACATCCGATTATTTTAAAAGATTCTCTTGCAAACACAGTGGCCGAACCTTACCAAGTGCGCCCACCCAATCGGAAAAGCTCGGATGGCGGAATTGGTAGACGCGCTAGACTAAGGATCTAGTAGGGTAACCTGTGGAGGTTCGAGTCCTCTTTCGAGCACTTTCCCTTGTTCATGTGGAACGGAGGAGCCCAGCGAACGCTGGGCTTTTCTGTGACCTCGATTCGACGGTGCATACCCATGCGCCAAAGACCCGAGACAGACCGCTTTAGGTTGAATAACCCAGACCTAACATGTGATCGCCGGGATCGCCGGCAAGGGGCGTTGATAAGCAAATTACTATTACTTGCGAAAATGGACGTCAAATTGAGGGCGGGGCGGGTTTCGGTTTAATCATGCGCCTATCAATTTCGGGATATGGTTCTTGAATGCGAAAAAGCCCTTGTCCGCAAATGGCCAGGCGCTGCTGTCCCATTGCCGGCGGACGGGGACAAGGGTGATGCCTGCTGCCGCAAGGTCAGGTATGATGTTGCTTAATTGATCTCTAACTGGTCCAATCGGAATATAGGGAGTTATAATAATTTTCAGATGATTGATTCGCGCCCACCTGATGAGGCAGTCGCTATTCAACAATTCAAGCATACACGCTGGTGCTTGAAACGTGGTGGCGGTTCTGGAAAGTGCCTCGGCGAGAGCGGCACTCGAGAATACCGTCACTGCGGCTGAACGATTTGGCGCGATGGATACCCCGGCCACGGCGGTCACATGAACGTCGCGGAGGTCTAGGCTTTCTGGATTTAAATCCTCCTCGGTTAGAATTAATCCAACCATACCCTTGGGAAGGGCTTGGGTGTTAGATACGGAAGTAGCTCCCACCGGTGCCTCGGGAGGTGGCCCCGCCCGATAGGCAAAGTGCCTCGGAGTAAACCGACCATGGGTGAATTTCTCAATGTTATCCGCCTGGGCCAAATAGGTTTTACCCGCAGTCTGTAAGCCTGCCACCCAGCGCCATGACAGCGTGTTTGATGCGGGATCGCCATCTAGCAAATGATGATAGAAAAAGTCGGCTCCAAGCTGCCACGGTAAGCCGAGCACGAAAATCCATAAACTCGCAAACCACATCCGCGCATGATTGTGCAAATACCCTGTTGCTTTCAGTTCCACCGACCATGAGTCGAAACATGCGATTCCAGTCGCACCTGCACAAGCGTCGTCATAAATGGATGACCGAGGCAAACGTATAACATCCGCTTGATACTGTGCCCAAACCGACGGCCTCATCTCAAGCCAGCCCTTCCAATAAGTTCGCCAGCAAACTTCTTGGATGAATTTTTCCGCCTCAACGAAGTCGTGACGCGCCAGCACGCGCTGGATCACTTCCTGTTCGGTAATCAGCCGATGCCGGATGTAGGGCGAGAGCATCGAAACGTTTGGAAGCTGACTGGGTGCATTATCATAATTACGCCGCTCGGTATAACTCCGCCCGGCATGTGGCAAAAATGCTTCGAGTGCGGCTAATGCTGCGTTGCGCGACGGTGGAAATTCCATGGATTGCTGAGTTGTAGAAACGGCATATGAGAAACAAACCTATCTTCCTTGATGCAAACGACAGTTGATATTGTTTTGGGCGGATTCAAGTGGCCAACGCAATTTTGTGATCCCAGTAATCACGTGAAAAATCGGACATTGTGCTCCATCAAACGCCCCCAATGGATTGGCACGTATGGGTTTTTTGCTGAATCTCAATTTCCTTTGTCTTTGAAACTCAGGCGGACCAAGTGTATTTCAGCAATTGCGTTGGCCACTTGAATCAGCAGTCCGAAAAACCAACTAGGCCACAGTTTAGGCTACAGATTGCAGCTCCTGAATGTGCAACTCTTTGAAAATAAAAGTGGTGGAGCGTAGCGGATTCGAACCGCTGACCCCTTGCATGCCATGCAAGTGCTCTACCAACTGAGCTAACGCCCCTTTCGGGTGGGGCGGAGGTTTATCGGCGGGACTGCGCGGGAGCAAGAGGATTTTTGGAAAATCCTCAGGTTTCCGGAAATCCTATGACGACCGACGGGTTCAGCGCTTGCGGCGGAAAAATGCCAGCACACCAAGCACACCGAGTAAGGCGGAGGATGGCTCAGGAACTGCCGCAGCCGTAATGAAGCGGCCCAGAAGGTCGGCGCGGCCTTGGCCACCTTCAAATACCCGGAATTCGTCTGGAGTGGAAAGCGTGCCATCAATGGTGGTTTGATCGACCTTGAAGGAAAGCTCAAGGTAGTAGCGGTTTCCAGCAGCATCATTAAAATTAAGGGGAGCCACCACATTGCGAAGTGATACTATATCCGCGCTTGCCACTGGGTCGTTCGTGTTAGGGGAGTTGATCAGGTCACTTGTAAAAACGGTGGTCATCGGGGTGATGCCGGAGGGACTGGAGAAGCTCAGAGTCAAGGCGAGATCGACCGCACTGGCACCGGAGCCGGAGGTGATCGTGCCATTCCGATAGAATAGGCTGCCGATGCTAAATGACTCACCCGGGACGATATTGTTGCCCGCGATCGGCTGGAACCAAAGCGCACTGCTGTGGGGGTAGCTCGATGATGTAGCGGCCTTCCCCCATTGAAACGCTGCGGAACCTGCCGGGCCTCCAGTTTTCAAACTTGTGGGTGCATCAAACAAGTCCATGCCCTTGGCATACCCGTCGGTGAGGTTGTTGTCAGCAATGAGAAGGCTAGTGCTAGTTTGGCCAACCCCATTTGTAAACGCTCCCGAAACACTGAAGCTCAACGTTCCAGGGAGATTCTGCGCCTTCGCCAAGGAACTCAGAATGGCGAAGATGAGGCCGATGACGGCGAGAAGTCCAAAGGAGATTTTCATACAGGGGGGAGGTGGGGGGATGGTCAGCAAGCGGGGGTGCAAGCGGCTGACAGATGAATCATGTCACAAAAACGGCCATACGATATCACGTGATCACGTAAGCTCAGGAAATCCTAAATATCAGGGTCTGAAAGATGCTCGCGATGCGGGCTTGGCGACCGGGTATTGCTGTCCATAATCCACCGCATGTCGAAATATGCAGGGGAAGAAGTGTTAGTAGTGCCACGACTGGTGTTAGATCGGATCGGGACATTTCAAGGGATCCAAACGGAGGGATTGGAAACCGCCATCCGTGAACTGCTAGATCCGGCGAATCATTTTTTCATGGATCGCGCCGCCGCTGAGGAAGACCCGAGCCACAAGCAGCTCATTCCTTACTGCATCTTCCGTTGCGGCGAGCGCATCCTCCACTACACCCGTGGCAAGTCGGGCGGTGAGGCTCGTTTGCATGCGAAAATCTCGGTCGGCGTCGGTGGACATGTGAACCCGATCGATACCGGCGATGGTCGCACTGGCTCGGACGCCTATCATGCGGCGGTGACCCGCGAAATCGAAGAAGAGCTCGACCTACCAGAAGATCACCGACACCGGATCATTGGCCTGCTCAATGATGAATCCACCCCGGTGGGCCAGGTACACTTGGGCATCATTCATCTCATCGAACTCGCATCAGACAATGTGAAATCCCGTGAGGACGCGCTCGCGGATCTGGGTTTCACATCGCTAACGGAACTGAATGGTCCGATGTTCGAGCGGCTTGAAACTTGGTCCCAGTTCTGCATCCGTCATCTCTCCGAGTGAGCCTCCGGGCGCGGTGCTGATTCGCAGTTAGAGAATCATGCCTCGAGCTGTTCGAGTAAAAGTTTGAGGATCTTACGGGCAGAATCGGGGATGACCGTGCCGGGACCGAAGATCGCGGAGGCACCGTTTTGATAGAGGAAATCATAATCCTGAGCCGGAATTACCCCACCGCAGACGACCATGATGTCGTCACGGCCTAGTTTTTTCAACTCGGCCATGAGAGTGGGTAATAAAGTTTTGTGTCCGGCTGCTAGAGAACTCATGGCCACGATGTGCACGTCGTTCTCCACTGCTTGCTTGGCGGTTTCTTCCGGAGTTTGAAAGAGCTGGCCGATATCGACATCGAAGCCCATGTCCGCATAGGCGGTGGATACGACCTTGGCACCGCGGTCGTGGCCGTCTTGGCCCATTTTGGCGATCATGATGCGCGGGCGACGGCCTTCAGCAGCCTCGAATTGTTTGATGAGGTCCGGGATGTCCTTCATGTCGCCTTGATGCTTGAATTCCTTTCCATAGACTCCTGAAATGGATCGGATGACGGCTTGATAGCGACCGAAGTGAACTTCCATCGCATTGGAAATCTCGCCAAGGGAGGCACGAGCTTGGCCGCATTCGATGGTGAGGGCAAGCAAGTTGCCACTGCCTCCGCCGACGCATTCCGTGAGTGTTTGGAGAGAGGCACGGCACTTGGTTTCATCGCGCTCGGCGCGGAGCTTTTTAAGTCGCTCGATCTGAGAAATTCTAACGGCGGTATTATCCACGTCCAGAATGTCGATCGGATCTTCCTTGGCGAGGCGGTATTTGTTCACGCCCACAATCGTTTCTTCACCCGAGTCGATGCGGGCCTGACGGCGGGCAGAGGCTTCTTCGATCCGCATTTTTGGAATACCGGCTTCGACCGCCTTGGACATGCCGCCGTATTCCGCGACCTCCATGATGTGAGCCCACGCGCGATGGATCAGTTCATGGGTGAGAGATTCCAAATAGTAAGAACCGCCCCAAGGATCGATCACGCGGCAGATAGACGTTTCATCTCGCAGAAATATCTGTGTGTTACGGGCGATGCGGGCGGAGAAATCGGTTGGAAGCGCGATGGCTTCGTCGAGCGCGTTCGTGTGCAATGACTGCGTGTGGCTGAGCGTGGCGGCCATGGCCTCAATGCAAGTCCGGGAAATATTATTAAACGGATCCTGCTCCGTGAGCGACCAACCGGATGTCTGCGAGTGAGTGCGGAGTGCGAGAGACTTGGGGTTTTTCGGATTGAAAGTTTTCACAATTTTCGCCCACAGCACGCGGGCGGCACGCATTTTAGCGACTTCCATGAAGTGATTCTTTCCTTGTGCCCAGAAGAACGAAAGCTGGGGCGCGAAGGCATCGATATCAATGCCCGCCGCAATGCCCGTGCGCAGGTATTCCCAGCCATCGGCGAGAGTGTAGGCCATTTCCAAGTCAGCGGTGGCACCCGCTTCTTGCATGTGGTAGCCGGAAATTGAAATCGAGTTAAACTTCGGCATTTTCTGTGAGACGAACTCGAAAATATCCGCGATGATTTTCATAGAGGGACCGGGCGGATAGATATAGGTATTCCGCACCATGTATTCCTTGAGAATATCGTTTTGAATCGTGCCCGCTAGCTGATCGAGGGCTACCCCTTGTTCGAGAGCGGTTTTACCGGAATTCTTTCCATCGTGTCCCACACGATCTCACCGATTGGCTTACCATGTTCTTTTTCAAGTGCGGCAGTCCATTGCTCGCGACCGGAGGGGACCGCTGAAACCTGATAGGGAATCTCTGCGAATGATGGGCGGCCTAACATTCTCCAGCTCCTTTTAGAAGTTGTAGGTTAAGTTCGAAATTGTTTGTGTGGACGTTTACAAAATCATCGACTCCGGCAGCGCGCCAAGCGGCTTCGTGATCACCCGGCAGACCCGCCACTAGCAGAGTCAGGCCCGGATTGGATGCCTTGATCGCTGCGGCCAGCGGGACGACAACCTGAAGATAAGTCGCATCATCCGAGGTGATGATGGCGATGCCCGCTTCACTGGATTTCAAAACGGCAACGGCGTCCTCGTGGCTTAGGAATTCACGCGATCCGTCAACTTTATACTGACGCGCATAAAGATTTGTGGGTTTTGGAGCAGGGATTCCACAAAACTTCATGCGCGGCAGTATATTCAATAAGTGCCTTGGCAAAGCTCGGTCAACACCCCGAATGTCGATTTGGGATGGAGAGAGGCCACAAGCTTATCACCAGCCCCCGCGAAGGGAACCTCGTGAATCAGTCGGGCACCTTTTTCCTTGGCCTGCGCGAGTTGCCCTGTGATGTCATCTGTGGCAAACGCAATGTGATGGATGCCAGGGCCGCAACATTTCCCGTTGCTTGTGGGAAAACACTTCCGGATCTGCTGCCGTGTTTTTCTAATGCACGACCGGCCATTGTCCGCCCTCCTCTGTCCAGCGCTGAACCGGCTCCTATCAAATCGTGGACGCCACTTGTCCCCTTTGCTGCAATGAATTCGCACTCGGCGGCATCGTAGCCCCCAACCGCAGCAAAACTCCCCGTAGTAGTGCATAGCAACCCTAGCAGGATGACCCAAATCAATCGTAGTCGCTGGAAAGTATCCATCATACCGGCACCACGAGACCTTCCGCCTCAGCGAGCTTTTTCTGGTTCCCGTCAAAGGTCAGGAATTCTGTCACGCCTAGATGCAGAGCCGTCGCGATGTGGAGAATATCAAAGCTGCGATGACCTCCCTTAACCGTATGTTGAAGTGCCAGACGCTCTCCGATCTGGTGAACGTCAGCCCAATCCACTGCTGCGTGACGGTAGAGCCCCGCCTTCACATCTGACTGAAGTGCCGCCGAAGCGGACTGAGCTATAGGCAACGGATATCCTTGATTCCGATCCTTTGAATGACGGAAGACTTGGAACTGGAGGGACTGTCTAAACTCGAAAAATAAAAGCGAGGTGCTCTCAAGCGGATCGCCAAGCTGGCTGGAATACGCGATAGCACGGGTTGAAGTGCTCTGAGGCACATAGAGAGCACACAGGAATGAAGTATCAGGATAGATCATTATCCTTCCTCTCCTTCAAGTTCAGCCATCCGCATCTCAGCCACCTCTTGATCAGAGAACACCCGATCCCCCCATATCTTCTTGAGCCGTCCAGCGAAATCAATCTTCGGCATCGGCCTCGCTTCTGCCCGAGCAGAAGGAATGAGCGTTGCGAAGTGATGCCCTCTCTTCTTAATCTCAACGGATTCACCGTCCGAAATCCAAGAGGCGATGAGGCGAAAATTGTTTCTTAAGTCAGCAATGTTAGCGGTTTTCATGATAGAAATTAATACCATCTCACCGTTCGCTCGTCAACTTAATTTTGACATGACAGTATGTGCATTGCGGGATGCGGCTGAGCTACTGGCGGTTTGATTTGAAGGAGACTGGCGTTGCGCTGCAGCGGCCTTGTTGCCGGGCTTTGCACGGCAGTTCCAATCTCAGCCACGCGGGGTTGGTGGAGGCGTATCGGGGGTTCGAAAGAAGAAGCGTAACGCGGTGATTGGCTCCAAGATGTAGGCTTCTCCTTGATAGAGAACTTCAGCATATGATTCGCCATCCATCATGGTTCCCAATGGGTCAATGGCCCTCAGTTTGTGAAAAGAAGTTGTATCCAACGAAACATTTTGGGGCTCGCAGAAGATGTTTCCTGCCTTTTGCCGCCTGCAAACTTGCCTCGATCCTGTCACTTCGCCTTGATACATGACTTCAAGGTTAGCTGGCTCGATCAACGCGACAGCTATTTCATCAGCAACCAACGCTCTAAAAAGTGCATTCTCAACCTCTAAAAAGCGATCTGTGGCGTTATGCCGGTCTTTGAACCACCCACCCCAAATAGCTTTAGAGCATTCCACCCAAGCGAGGATCAAATTGGTTATATCTTTGTTCATCAGTTGCCTCCTGTTCCCTGAGCACCGGGTCTTGTCGCATCTATAATGTCTTGGAGGGAAAGTGGATCAGCCCCCTTCGATACGCCGCTGCGAACACGACCATCTGGAAGCACATTTCGGTAATTTGGATGGACGTGCTGAGGCATTCCAGCATGAGGTGCCGAAGACGGCGTGTGGACGCTCTTGAATACATCGCCTTGCGCGTTCTTTACATCGGTAATGCCTTGAGGCAAAGTATCGTTGATCTTTCGACCTCCTTCGATTCTCACACCTCGCGTTTCGAGCCCCGGCCCCATGCCTCCCGTCTTTGCGGCAAGGGGGGAGTCTGGCGCATCATACTGGATTCCATCGTAGATTTCCCCGGTGCTTGCTGGGGTTTGGGTGGCGAAAATGCCGGACGCGGGCGGGGACGGGGGAAAAATTTCCCGGGCGTGGGTTTGGCCGAGAAGCGTGGCTACGACTCCGATGAGGATCAGGAGCCACAGCCGCGTTTTTTCTCTAGTCGCATTCATCATCTAAGCGGCTTGGAGTTAGCAGCTAAAAGAAGAAGATGCAAGGCGCGGATGTGTCATGATTTTCCGCCGCGTTGGTGAAACGCCGGGTTCTATGGGGTTTCGGGCGGCGGCGGCTCGGGCTTTGGCTCCGCTGATGGCTCGGGCTTTGGGAGCTTCGGAAGCTTTTTCGCTTTGCGGTCGGTAGGGTTTTCGAGGCTGGCGCTGGGGTGGCAGGCGCTGTGGACTTGCTTGAGCTTTTGGATGCTGACCTGGGTGTAAATCTGGGTGGTGGTGAGTTCGGCGTGGCCGAGGAGCTGCTGGATGAAGCGGATGTCGGCTCCGTTTTCTAACATGAGGGTGGCGCAGGTGTGGCGGAAGAGGTGGCAACTGCCGCTTTTGCCGAGTTCGGCGGCGTTGATGTAGTCGCGGACAAGCTGGGTGAGGCGATTGGGGGTGAAGGGTTCGTAGAGGTTGGTGAGGAACAGGGTGCCGTCGTCGGGTTCGCGGGCGTATTGGGGGCGGATGTCGTCGCGGTAGCGGGTGATCCAGTGGAGGGCGCGGTCGCCGACGGGAACCATGCGGTCTTTTCTCCCCTTGCCTTGGCGGATGAAGAGGGTGCCGCGCTCGGGGTCGATGTCGTGGAGCTTGAGGTTCATGAGTTCGCTGCGTCTCATGCCGGTGCTGTAGAAGGTT
>JAYVNE010000026.1:0-21235 GCA_043758615.1 Akkermansiaceae bacterium | reverse complement strand
CCCGCCTTGCTATCACTTCCCCCCGAAGCAGTCATTCCAAAAAAACAGGGGCGTCCACCTATTTTCCAAAACGAAGCATTGAGCATGCCGAACAGTTCCTCGGTGGTCGCTACTTCTGCGTGTTTTGTGTCTGATTTAATGTGACGAAATCGCCACAAAAGCGGACCTGTTTGCAATGCACGAATGATGTTTCATGGCGTTGAAGTTTATAAAGATTTCACCACCTGATGAAAATCGATGTCGTAACAGATACTTTTGCCCCGGATGTGAACGGAGTGGCAATGACTCTAGGGCGGCTGTGTGATGGCATGCGCAGGCGGGGCCATCGAGTGCATGTGATCCATACCGGGGGATTCGCCAAGCAGGGGGAGACATGTTCGCCCTCGGTTCCACTTCCCGGCTACAAGGAAGTTAGAGTCGGGTTGCCGGAGCCTTTTAAATTGCGCGCACGGTGGATGAAAAAACGTCCAGATGCGATTTACGTTGCGACGGAAAGCCCGCTTGGCAAATCTGCTTTGAAAGCTGCCAACGCTTTGGGCATTCCGGTAGCAACTGGATTTCATACAAACTTTCATCAATACATGGAGCAATATCGCATGGGCGGATTGCAACCCGTAGCGATGGCTTATCTGAAAAAATTTCACCAACGTGCAGATTGCACCCTCACTCCTTCGCGCGATGTGATGGACAGACTGGTGGCCGAAGGATTTGAGAAAGTATATTTGTTAGGTCGGGGTGTGGATACCGAATTATATACTCCCGCAAAACGCAGTGATCGTCTCCGCTCCGAGTGGGGTGCCCGGGCTGGATCACCTGTGGCCATGATTGTCGGTCGGGTGGCGGCTGAGAAAAACCTTGAGCTTGCCATGGCCACGTTCGAGCAAATGCGTCAGACGGTTCCTGATGTGCAATGTGTGGTCGTCGGCGATGGTCCGCTAAGAGAGAAATTGGCCGGGAGGTATCGTTGGGTGCATTTCGTAGGCGTCAAATTGGGTGAGGAACTAGCCCAACACTATGCGTCTGCAGATGTGCTGATTTTCCCGAGTGAAACCGAGACTTTCGGGAACGTTCTGCTAGAGGGCATGGCCAGCGGCTTAGTCACGGTAAGTTATGATTATGCGGCGTCTGCGGTTCACGTGAAATCGGGTGAAAATGGATACAAGGCGGTAAAAGGAGATGCTGCGGAATTTGTGAAGCTCGCGGTGTGCGGGCTCAGCTTGCGCCCTAACCACGGCATGCGCCAGGCCGCACGCGAAGCAGCTGAAGCCCTAGGGTGGGATCAGGTGGTGAGGGAGTTTGAGCTCCGGCTCGAAAATATTTCTATCAGCCGACCCTCAAACGCTGCACCGTCCTACAAGCTGGGAAAGCGGCCAAAATTTTCCTGCCGCACGGTTTTTCTATCTGATATTCATTTGGGAACACCAGATAGCAAAGCGAGCGAAGTCGTGGAGTTTCTCAAGCACATCCGCTGTGATAAGTTAGTGTTGAATGGGGACATCATCGATGGGTGGGCATTGCGCCGGGGTGGTAAATGGAGCGGGCGCCATAGCCGCGTTATTCGCAAAATCCTGAAAATGATTGAACGTGATAACACAGAAGTCATCTATCTGCGTGGCAACCATGATGATATATTAGAACGCTTTCTGCCTCTGGCATTCGGGAAATTGAAAGTATTGAAAGAGCACATTCACACCACATTTGCCGGGAAGCGCTATTTGGTAGTCCACGGTGATGGATTCGATAGTGTATCCACCAATCACCGATGGCTGGCATCACTAGGTGCCGTAGGTTATGATTTTCTGCTCAAGGTAAACCGCATATACAACCAATGGCGGGCGTGGCGCGGAAAGGAATACTTTTCCCTCAGCAAGCACGTGAAGTCGAAGGTGAAATCTGCAGTCAGTTTTGTGGACCGCTACGAGCAGCTTTTACAGGATCTGGCCCGCCACAAGAAATGCGATGGCATCATCTGCGGCCACATCCACACACCTGAGGATAAGCAAGTGGGGGAGATCCATTATCTCAACTCTGGAGACTGGGTGGAAAGCCTAACGGGAATTATCGAGCATCACGATGGCCAAATGGAACTGATCGAGTATGAGAAGTTTATGAGGACGCTTATGCAAAGGATTCCCTCCCACGCGTGTCCCCATAAACATAGCTTGGAATTTTTTGGTGAGGTCCGAGAAACCGCCATCCGCATCTAACAATTTTCACGCCTTATTTGGCATTGAGGATTTTAAGCACATCCTCCGCTTGTTTGTCGGTGGCTGCACTCAGATCACGCCAAACCAGTTTCCCGTTTTTGAAAAGGAAGGCCTGCCGTTTGGAGAATCCCATCGCGTTTGGCACCCCGAATGCATTGACAATCGTCCCATCCGAATCGGCTAGAAGATCGAAGGGCAATTTATATTTGTCCTTGAAGGCTTTCTGTGAGGGAACCTTGTCCATGCTGACACCGAGGATTTTTACTCCCTTGTCAGTGAGTGAGGCATACGAATCGCGGAGGCTGCATGCCTGTTTGGTGCAGCCGGGTGTGTCGGCTTTTGGGTAAAAGTAAACTAACAGATAGCCCGCTTTGCCGATCTCGGAAATTTTTACCGTGTGGTCGTCCTGATTTTTCTGCTCAACTGCTGGCAGAGCAGCTCCAACTTCGATCGGCGCTGCTATGGCGCTGCTGGCAAAAACTCCTGCGGTGACGGCGGTGAAGATCTGAGAGATGGATTTCATTAAAGATAAGGTGGCAACTTATCTTCGCCACGCAACCCCTGTTCTGAGAAATGCTGGATTCTGGGGATTTTCTCTGCCTGTGTTCTATAAAAAAGCGGCAAATTGTGTCTTGAACGCCCCCCCGAATCGGAAGCACTATGCCTTTAGGACATGCCAAAATCCGGAATTCAGCCAGAAGTGATCTACGAGGGAATCCCAGCCTCTCCCGGGATTGCCATGGCTCCGGTTCATGTCGTGGCGCGAGGATTCACGGCTCCCGAGATTTATGAAATCACCGAAGCTGAGGTCAGCCGTGAACAGGAACGATTTAAAGCGGCACTTGAAGCGACGAAGCGTCAGTTGATCGAATTACAAAGTCGTCTTGAGGATCTCGCCGGAGACAACGAGGCTGGAATTTTCGAGGCTCACGTCATGATTTTGGAAGATCGCTCGGTCGTGGATCGAGTGCACAATGCCATCGCCAGCCGCCAGCAGAACGCCGAATATGCGTTTTATGCGGTGATGCAAAATTTCTTGGAAGCGATGAGGCGCATTCCCGATCCCTATCTGCGGGAGCGCACCGTGGACATTGAGGATGTGGCCCAGCGGGTGCTGAGAAATTTCAGTGATGAAGGTGACAGCCGCCCACAGGGCCCGGATGTTTCGCACATTTTGGTGGCCTATGATCTGGCACCTTCGGACACCGCTTCGATGAATCGAAAGCACGTGCTCGGATTCGCAACAGAACAAGGCAGCGTGAATTCACACACGGCGATTCTCGCGCGGGCATTTGGAATTCCCGCTGTTGTCGGACTTGAGGGAGTTGTGATCGACGTGATCGCCCTCGCTCCGGCGATCCTCGACGGCTATACTGGCAAACTCATTCTTCATCCCACCGCCGAGACGTTAGAGCGCTATAAGAGCCTCAGCGACGTCAAAGCCAAAGTCCGCAGCTCTCTTGAGGCGATGCGCGGTGCGGCGACCGCGACGGTGGATGGTCGCGAGCTAACTGTTTCGGCGAATATCGAGATCATCGAAGAATTGCCTTTGGTGAAACGCAGCGGAGCCAAAGGCATCGGACTCTATCGGACGGAGTTCCTTCTCCTCAATGGCGAAGAGATGCCGGACGAAAAACGTCAGACCGAAGTTTATTCCCGAGTCGCTTCGGAAATGCAGCCGCACCCCGTCATTATTCGCACGCTTGATGCGGGCGGTGATAAATTACCCGTGGAGCCACTAACCGATCCCGAGCCTAACCCTTTCCTGGGATGGCGGGGCATTCGGGTTTCGTTAGCGCGTCCCGCGATGTTTCGTGAACAAATCCGGGCCATCTTGCGGGCCAGTGCATTTGGTAAAGTTGCCGTGATGTTTCCCATGATCTCAGGTCTATCAGAGGTTTGGCGGAGCAAGGAAATGGTCCGGCGTTGCATGGATGAGCTCGATAAAGAGGGAGTAGCCTTTGACGAACATCTGCCCGTTGGTATCATGATCGAAGTTCCCGCCGCTGCCATTTGTGCAGATATTCTAGCGCCGGAAGTGGACTTCTTTTCTATCGGCACCAATGATCTCATTCAATACACCGTCGCCGCAGACCGAGTGAATCCGCACGTCGCGGATCTCTATCGCCCCACCCACCCGGCGGTCATTCGCTTGATCAAACGGACGATCGATGCCGCAACGGACAACGGGATCTGGACTGGAATTTGCGGTGAAATGGCAGGGGACATCCGTCTAACACCCTTGCTCATCGGCTTGGGAGTGGAGGAGTTATCAGTGGGACCCCAGCAGGTGCCGCGAGTCGGCCACGCGATTCGTTCACTCAGTTATGCCGAGTGCGCGGCCATGTCAGACGAAGCCTTGCGACACACGCGTAGCCAAGGGATTCTCGATCTTTCCTTGTCGCTTGCCCGCAAGCATTATGGAAATCTGCTGGATTAAGTGTGCAAACACAAGACGTAGCGTATGATTAAAATTAGACGTTGTCTTCCCCATGAGTTCACGCAAATAGGCAAGTAATTCCGTTTGACCTGAGGTGAATCGCATCAAAAGTAATGCACCATGGTTGATCCACTTTTCCAAACTCTCAAAGCCGGAGCATTTACGTTTCCTAACCGAATCGTGATGGCTCCACTCACGCGGACACGCGCATCTGCCGGGCGGGCCCCGAATGTGATGATGGCGAAGTACTATGCCCAGCGTAGTTCGTTTGGGATGATCCTCTCAGAAGCCACCTCCATCTCGCCGCAGGGCGTGGGCTATCCAAATACGCCGGGCATTTGGTCCGCAGAACAGGTGGAAGGGTGGAAGTTGGCGACCCAAGCCGTGCACAATGCCGGCGGACAGATTCTACTCCAACTTTGGCACGTGGGCCGCATTTCGGATCCTGTCTATCTGAATGGAGACTTGCCGGTTGCGCCCAGCGCGATCGCGGCGGAAGGCCATGTCAGTTTGATCCGGCCGATGAAAAATTTCGTCACTCCCCGCGCGCTTTCGTTAGAGGAACTTCCGGGGATCATCGACGATTATCGCCGCGCTGCGGAAAACGCGAAAGCAGCCGGGTTCGACGGTGTCGAGATTCATGGTGCGAACGGTTATTTGCTGGATCAGTTTCTCCAAGACTCCTCTAACCACCGCACAGATGAATATGGTGGCTCCATCGAAAACCGCGCCCGTCTAATGTTAGAGGCGACCGATGCGGTCATCTCCGTCTGGGGTGCGGATCGTGTGGGAATGCACCTGGCTCCTCGCGGCGATGCCCATGGTGTGGGTGACTCGAACATCTCGGCGGTTTTCCATCACATTGCGAGCGAGCTCGGGAAACGAAAGATCGCGTTCATTTGTGCGCGTGAATCTTTTGAAAATCCCGCCCTCGGCCCCTCACTGAAAGATTCGTTCGGTGGGGTTTACATTGCTAACGAAAGTTTTACCGCAGAAAGTGCCCGTGCTGCCATTCGGTCAGGCGCGGTGGATGCGGTGGCATGGGGTAAGGCCGCCATCGCCAATCCAGATCTGGTAGAACGCTTCAGAACAGGAGCGCCCTTGAACGATCCCGATCCTTCCACTTTCTACGCCGATGGCCCGGTCGGCTACACGGACTATCCATTTCTCGAAACCACAAACGCTTGAAACCATCATGACACATCCACGCATACTCGCATTCAGTGGTAGCCTTCGCGCCGCATCCTACAATCAGAAACTTGCCGCCATCGCCGCGAACGCTGCGCGTGATGCCGGTGCTGAAGTCACGCTGATCTCGCTCCGAGATTTCCGCATGCCTTTGTTTGATGAAGATCTTGAAGCAGAGCAGGGCATGCCAGAAGCTGCTCAAAAACTGAAAGCTCTTTTTGCCTCCCATGACGGGCTGATCATCGCATCCCCTGAATATAACAGTACGATCACCGCAGCCTTGAAGAATGCGATTGATTGGGTGTCGCGCTCGACCTCACCGGATGAAAAGCCGCTCTTGGTGCTCAGTGGGAAAAAAGCTGCCATTCTATCAGCTTCACCTGGTGGTTATGGTGGAGCTCGCAGCTTGGTCCAGCTACGCCCGTTTTTGGAAAACATTCGCATGACGGTGATTCAGGAGCAGGTCAGTATCGGGAAGGCTTACGAGGCATTCACCGAGGACGGGCAATTGATCGATCCGACGCAAACCGCCGCAATTCATGATATGGCCGTGAAACTGGTTGCAAGCTTCGCCTGATCATTCCAAATAATCGGCGGGATTTGTAATCGCGTGAACGTTGCGGATATCGCAAAGTCCGCGCATGAGCGAAATGAAAGCGGAGACGCATCTCAAATCTATCGGCTACCTTTTGTGGATTTTTGGATTCACGGGCGCGCACCGTTTTTATTTTGGCAAGCCGGTCACCGGGGCTATCTGGCTTTTTACCGGTGGTTTGTTAGGCGTCGGCTGGTTGATCGATCTGTTCCTGATTCCCGGGATGTATCGTAACGCAAATCACCGCTTCACTGCAGGAACTTACGACTACTCACTGGCCTGGATTTTTCAGACGTTTTTCGGGGTCTTTGGCATCCACCGTTTTTACATGGGCAAGATCGGCACGGGAATTCTCTGGCTCCTCACAGGCGGCCTGTTTTTCATCGGCTGGGTCTATGATTTTTTTACTCTCAACGAGCAGGTGGATGAACTGAATCGCAGGTGATGCCTGCTAGAATCAGTTCGTCACGCGCATCGGCATGAGGACGTAAAGGAAGGTGCCTTCGATGCGAAGAACTCCGGGGCTCATTTCATCAATGAGATCCAGATAGATATCGGTGGTGTCCAAGGCGCGAAGCGGTGCCTGAAGGAACTCGGGGTTGAAAGCGATCTGCATCGGCGGGCCTTGATAGATCACGTCCATCGATTCCTGCGCCTCACCGACGTCGGGTGAGTTTGCAGTGACTTCGATGTGGTTTTCACTGAAGACGAGTTTGACGGAGTTCGACTTGTCCGAGGAAAGCAGGGAAACGCGGCGGACGGTTTCTAGCAGAGCCTCGCGGGAAATTACCACACGCTCATTGCTGTCGCCCGGGATGACCTGACGATAATTCGGATAGTTCCCTTCAATGAGCTTGCTGGCGAGCAGGCTGTCACCGACAGTGAAGGAAATCTGGCTGTCGCTAAGCTTGACGATTACGTCGCCAGCATCACCAAGAAGACGCTGAAGTTCTTGCACGGCCTTGGTCGGAATGATGACGTCGGTTTCGTGAGAGGCGGGGAATTCGAGGTCGGCATCGACCATCGCGAGTCGGCGTCCGTCGGTGGCCACGAGAGTCATTTTGCCATCGCGAAAGGAGGTGAAAATCCCGTTAAGCACGTAGCGCGTCTCGTCGGTGGAAATGGCGTAAGAGGTTTTTTTGAGGCCATCGCGGAGGGTGGCCTGTGGGATTTTGAAAACCTTGGCTCCTTCAAAATCCGGGAGTGGCGGGAATTCCGCTTCACCGAGACCGATGATTTTGAAAAACGATGGGCCGCAACGAATGGAGGCGTGGTTTTTTGCGTCCACGGAAACCTCCACTTCACTGGCGGGCAATTCGCGGATGATGCTCACGAGGCGCTTTGCCGGCAGAGTCGTGGCTCCTTCTTTCTCGACTTGGGCCTCGACGGAGCCGGTGATCCCGACGTCCAAGTCCGTAGTAGTGAACTGGATGCGGCCATCCTTGGCCACAAGCAGGACGTTTGAGAGAATCGGCAGGGTCGTGCGTGAGCTGACCACATGCTGGACCTTTTGTAGGCCGTCGAGAAATGCTTCCTTGGAGATGCGAAACTTCATAGCTGTTGCCACGGAGTTTCCGTTTTCACTGCGCCTTGGCAAGCCTTCTGTGAAGTTTCCTGAACCGAATGTTTTTAGCGCCGGAGTTGGGACTCAATCCGGGCGATGGATTCTTTCAATCCGGGCTCGTCGCTAATCCGCTCGGTCACTTTTTTGCAGGCATGGATGACGGTCCCATGATCGCGGCCACCGAATGCCTCGCCGATTTCCATGAGCGAGCCCTTGGTGAGTGAACGGCTGAGAAACATGGCGACCTGGCGTGGAAATGCGATGCTGGCAGGGCGGCGGCGGCTGGTCATGTCGGCCAGGCGGACGTCGAAATGCTCGGCCACCACTTTTTGGATAGAGTCGATGCTCACTTGGCGGCTCGCCTCCTCGCGGATGAGGTCGCGCAGCAGGTGTTCGACTTTTTCAACGGTCACACTTTCTCCGGCGAGCGAGGCGTAGGTGGCCACCCGCATGAGGGCGCCTTCGAGGCGGCGGACGTTGGTGCGGATCTTTTCGGCGAGGAAACTCAGGATGGACTCGTCCACGCGAATCTTCCAATCGAGCGATTTTTTCTTGAGAATGGCCATCCGCGTTTCCATCTGCGGCGGCTGAATTTCTACGGTGAGCCCGCACTCGAACCGGGAAATCAGACGGGGCTCGAGGCTTTTGATTTCGCAAGCTGGGCGATCACAGGTGAGCACGACTTGGTTGCGGCCATCCAGCAGGGTGTTGAACGTGTGGAAAAATTCCTCCTGCGAGCGCTCCTTGCCCGCGAGAAACTGCACATCGTCGATGAGTAGCACATCCGAGCTGCGGTAGCGGCGGCGGAATTTTTCGATATCGCCACGGCGCACGGAGTCGATGAATTCGTTCGTGAATTTTTCACACGTTAGATAGATCACTCGCGACCCCGGTTGGCGGCGGAGCAACTCGTGGCCGATCGCCTGCATGAGGTGGGTTTTACCCAGTCCGGGGCCGCCGTAGATGAAGAGTGGATTGTAGCCGATGCCAGATTTTTTAGCGACCGCTTCGGAGGCGGCGTGGGCAAATTGGCTGTTCGCGCCAACGACAAAACTGGCAAAGGTATGCGCTGGATTTAAGCCAGCGATTTTAATGCGTTTGTCGAGTGCCTCGCCCTCGAGAGTGGCCGCTTTCGTAGGGCGAAATTGCGAGCTGCTAGAATTTGAGTGACCGTTATCAGGGGAGGACGAGTTCTCACTAACAGTCACGCGCACTTCACGCACATCCTCAAAGACTCCGGTGACTGCCATGGTGAGTTCTGGCAGATAATTTGTCTCGATCCAGACCTGATGGATTTCACCAGGAACGGCAATCGAGCCCACATCATCTTCCACGCCCATCCAGTTAGCAGTGCCGAACCAACGCTGGAAAGCATCCGGACTTACCATGACGCGTAATGCCTCACAAACCTCCGTCCAGCCCCGGTCATCCGCCGTATGCTTTTCGTGTTCGATCACCATCTCCAGCGCTGCCATTTCCTCGGATTCCATTTTTGATAGTTTTTTGAAATTTGGTTTTGCTCGTTCCGCTACCAATCTTTCGAGAGGTTCAACACTGCGAGAAGGAAAAGATGGAGGATCATTTACGGATATGGGAAATCTTTTTGAGGTCGTCTAACATTTGCGGGATGGATGCCGTATTCCACAAGGGTTCCACGGATCATTTTTTTAAAAACTTGACCTCCGATTTGCTAAGGCTTTGTGAAGTATCAGTGGTGCCGATTTTGTCGAATCGTCGTATTCCTTTGAAAACAAAGCATTAGCGGTGTGACGATTTGGTTATATTTCGTCACAGTCCCGAAAATGTCGTGCAGATCGTGCGGCGTCTCACGATTGCCGACGCAGAAAACCGAGCCGATTCGGCATCTCATGGATCACCAAACGTTCTTACCATGAGACGATGGCGTTTTAAAACAGATCGCCACAGCTACGGTGATCAGCGTACCAGCCATGATGCGCCATGGAAATTCGATCACGGGTAGCCATGAAAAATTCGTGTAGAGCACGGAGCCGGAGATCATTTTCCAGATGTCGTTGGGGAGATTGCTCAGATAGGCAACGCCGATGATCCCGGCTACCATCGCGATTAGATTTCCCACCTCGGTGCCGCGTGTTTTCGTAAACAACCCCACCACAAAAATTCCTAACAATGATCCGTAAGTGTAGCCGAAACTCCCGAGGATAATCCCGATGATGCTGAGGCTGGGGTTGTGCGCTTTCACGAATGCAGTCGCCAGTCCGACAAAAATTAGCACCAACGCGAAGGCCACCGTGCTCAGCTTGATGATGCGCACGCGGGCGTGATCATCCTCCGGCGTCTTGAACCATCGAAAATGGAAGTCCCGCGAATAACTCGTTGCCAGTGAATTCATCGCCGTGCCTAACGAACCCATCGTCGTCGCTAACACCCCGGCGATTACGAGTCCGCGTAGCCCCCCCGGCATCACATCCACGACAAAGTAAGGAAAAATACGGGTATTGTCCGGCCCGTTAGGAGTCATCGGCAGATTTGCGTCATGCACGACATGACCGTAATAAACCGAAAGCAGGATGCCGATGGTTAGAACCGCGAAAGTCACAGGAATATCCGCAAGGCCTGATAGAATGGTGGCCACCGCGCTCTGGCGTTTGTTTTTCGCCGTGAGCATGCGCTGAACCATGTCTTGGTCCGTGCCGTGGGTGGCCAGCGTTACGAAGAGCGAGCCGAAAAATCCGGCCCAGACGGTGAACTCGCTTTCTAGCACGCTTTTGACCCTGCCCCAAGGCGTGTCCGCTGGCGCATCCCCCTGCCACTCCCACAGCTTCAGATCATGCGGCCCCGTGAGATGGCTTTTCGCCCCTTCCCAACCGCCGGGGATGTGACCTAACAAATACCAGACGGAGAACCCGAGCGCCCCAAACAGAACCACGATTTGCAGCACATCCGTCCAAATCACCGCTTTGATTCCGCCGACCGCCGTGTAGGCCGCAGTGAGAATCGTGATCAGGACGAGCGCGCCGCCGGTAAACCAGAATTGTTGCCAATTTCCTAACGGATCTCCTGGATTCATGTGATTCCAAATCACGACTAACAGCAGTGTCGGCACCCATAAACGAGATCCGCTCGCCAGTGAACGAGTCAGCAGAAAAATCACGCTTGCCATCCGCCGGGTGCGCGGCCCGAAGCGCAATTCGAGAAATTCGTAGATGCTCACCACGTTGTATTTGTAATACGCCGGGATAAAAACGGCGCTGACCACCACCCGCGCTAACAGGTAGCCCATCATCAACTGCGCGTAGGTGTAATTTTTCAGGCGGAATCCTTCCCCCGGTGTTCCGAAAAAGGTGCCCGCGCTGATTTCCGAAGCGAGAATCGATGCCAGCACCGCCCACCATGGAATCGAGCGGCCACCGAGCGCGAAGTCCGATACATCCCGGTTCCGTCGGCTAAAATGCACCCCGATGCCGATGATGATGGCAAAATAAATTCCGATGATAAACAGATCCAAGCCCAAATGCGCCATGGGTGGCATGCTAAGGCTCGGGACCGCTGTTCCAAGCCCCAAGTTTGATCCACTACGCGGAATTATCTTTTCGATATCGCCACGATCCGCCATCTCTAGAGCGCAATGACAGACACTCCCAAGCTCGTCCGCGATGATCCATGGCTTGAACCCCATCAAGGTGCGATCGAGCGGCGGATGAAACAGTTTTCTGAAACTCTTGCGTCCATCCAACAGGGTTCGAAATCCCTGGCCACCTATGCCACCGGCCACAAATACGTCGGCATCCATTTTCATCCGACCACTAACATCTGGACGATCCGTGAGTGGGCACCCGCCGCCAAAGCGGTTTCACTAATCGGCGATTTCAACAACTGGGACCGCGATGCAAATCCGCTAGATCCTTCCAACGGCGGTATCTGGCAGCTCGAGCTTCCTGGCGATGCATTGGCCCACGGACAAAAGGTGAAAATTCACATTCACGGCGCGGATGACTCGCGCCGCGACCGGATTCCGGCCTGCATCCGCCGCACCGTGCAAGACCCGACGACGCACGATTACTGCGGCCAGATTTGGAACACTCCGCACCCGTATGTTTGGAAACACGAGTTCGATCCATCTTCTATCAAAGCGCCGCTCATTTACGAATCCCACGTTGGCATGGCGGGTGAGGAGCCGCGCGTTCACGGCTACCGCGAATTTGCGGATTCCGTCCTACCTCGGGTGGTTAAAGGGGGTTACAACACCGTGCAGTTGATGGCCGTGCAAGAGCATCCGTATTATGGCTCTTTCGGCTATCATGTTTCCTCGTTCTTCGCGCCGTGCTCGCGCTTCGGCACGCCGGAGGATTTGAAATATCTAATTGATACCGCACACGGCCTTGGGCTGGCGGTTCTGTTGGACGTCGTCCACTCGCACGCGGTGAAAAACATCGCGGAAGGGCTTAATAATTTTGACGGCTCCGGCCACCAATATTTTCACGATGGCCCACTTGGCGATCATCCCGGCTGGGACTCGAAGTGTTTTGATTACGGCCGCCCGGAAGTGCGCCAGTTTCTACTTTCTAACGTCCGTTATTGGCTTGAGGAATTCCGCTTCGATGGTTTCCGTTTCGATGGCGTCACCTCGATGCTCTACTACTCGCGCGGAAACAAGTCGTTCGGCAGCTACGACGATTATTTCGGCGGCGATGCAGATGATTCGGCGATTCTCTATCTGAAACTGGCGAACCAGCTCATCCAAGAGTTCAAGCCCGGTGCCATCTCCATCGGTGAAGACATGTCCGGCATGCCGGGACTTTGCAGGCCCATCGCGGATGGCGGTGTCGGCTTCTCATTCCGGCTTGCGATGGGCATTCCGGATTATTGGATTAAGCTACTCAAACACAGCCGCGACGAAGATTGGAACATCGATGAACTCTGGGGCGTGCTCGCTAACCGCCGCTATGGAGAATCCACCATCTCCTACGCTGAAAGCCACGATCAGGCGCTCGTCGGCGACAAGACACTCGCCTTCTGGCTGATGGACAAGGAAATGTATTGGCACATGGGTAAGAAAGACCCGCATCCGGCCATCGAGCGCGGCATCGCCCTGCACAAGCTCATCCGGCTCGTCACACTGGTGTTAGGTGGCGAAGGTTTCCTCACTTTCATGGGCAATGAATTCGGACATCCAGAGTGGTTAGATTTTCCGCGTGAGGGCAACGGTTGGTCCTATCACTACTGCCGCCGTCAATGGTCATTGGTAGACAATCCAGATTTGAAATATGGTTGGCTTGCCGAGTTTGACACCCAGCTCATGGAGTTCGCAAAAAAATACGAGATCCTCTCCAAGCCACCCGCGCAGTGCCTCTTCATCGATCACGAAAAAAAGATCCTCGTCGCAGAACGCGGCAATCTCATTTTCGTCTTCAACTTCTCTGTTGGGAACTCTGTCTTCGGCTATCCGATTCATGTGCCGAGTGGGGAAGTTCGCGAAATCATCCTCGATACCGACCTTGCGGAAACCGGGGGTCATGGGCGCGTCGATCACAGCTTCGACTACCCCGTCACACCAGACGGAGTGATGCAAATCTACACCCCATCACGTTCAGGATTGGTGTTTGCGAAAAAATCCTAAGCGCCGGAAGTTGAGCAGGCGCATCGATGACGAGCGGGTAAGGTGAAACGCGACCCGCTCGGGCCGCCGCCGCCCCAAGCTTGTGAAACCCTGAGGCGGCGGCCACCTTTTGAGCGAGCCAACGGCGCATGTTGAGCGCATTTACGATGACTCACGAAACGTTCCTAGGTGACAGTTTATTCACCTGCCCTTGCGGTCTGGGCCATGACGTGGTAACCCCTCAGCCACATGGGCATGGCCGACCGAGATTACTACCGCAAACCCAATCACCAGAGGGATGGAATGATGGCGCAGGTCACTCCTGTGGTAAAATGGCTGCTGATCCTTAACCTCGGGATCTATTTTCTCGATACTCTAATTTTGAAAGGCGACATGCCGGATGGTCCGATCCGTAGTTTCGGCGCATTCGCGATCCAGTCGGCGGTATTTGAAGGGAAAATCTGGGAATTTTTCACCTTCCAATTTATCCACGGATTCGTCGGCCATGTGTTGTTTAATTGCTTAGGTATTTTCTTTTTTGGCCCGTGGATGGAACGCTGGTGGGGATCGAGGAAATTTCTAATTTTCTACCTGTTATGTGGCGCGGCAGGAGCGGTGTTTTTCACGCTTCTTGTTTTTCTCGGAATACTGCCGCATAACAACTATGGAAGCAGTCTCGTGGGTGCTTCTGCTGGAATTTACGGAATACTCATCGGCGTGGCCGTGATCGCTCCGAGCCTGCGGGTGGCGCTGCTGTTTCCTCCGATCGAGCTTTCCATGCGCCAGCTCGCGATGGCGTTGATGGCCATTTCTATCGGGTCGATCATCCTGAAGTTAGGGGGTAACGAAGGGGGTGAAGCCGGTCATCTAGGTGGCGCGATCCTAGGATTCATTCTCGTAAAATACCCATGGCTGTTAGGAAGCGGTGGAGAAGTGGAAATTTTTCGCCCCAAAGCATTTTCCCATCCAGCCGAGACAAAAATCAGACCGCGCAGCTCTTTGGAAAAGGAACAGAATTCTGAGTTAGATCGCATTCTCGATAAAATCTCCGCGCAAGGATTTCAGAGCCTCACGGACGAGGAGCGCGCGACCCTTCAAAAAGTATCTGATAGCCAGAAAGCCCCCAATGACCGACGCTGAAATGATTGACTCCCCGGACGCCGGGAATCAACTCGCCCGCCTGCGTGCAATCATGCACCGCCTTCGCGCCCCCGGCGGTTGCCCGTGGGATGCCGAGCAGACGCACGAATCCATCGTGCCGAACCTCATCGAGGAGGCCTACGAAACGGTGGATACCATCCAACGTGGCGATCACGAACACCTCAAGGAAGAGCTCGGCGATCTGTTATTGCAGGTCGTTTTTCACAGCGAAATTGCCGAAGAAGCCGGGCGCTTCAATCTGGACGACGTCGCCCGCGGCATCAGTGAAAAACTCATTCGCCGCCACCCGCATGTTTATGGAGAGAGCGATGTCGCCACGACCGATGGCGTTTTGCGGCAGTGGGACGAAATCAAACGCGGTGAAAAAGACGAGCAGGAAACCTCCTATCTCCATGGCGTGGGCAAGGGATTGCCCGCCTTGATCCGTGGCGCAAAGCTACAGAAAAAAGCCGCGAAAGTAGGTTTTGATTGGCCTGATGAATCCGGAGTGCTCTACAAAATTCGTGAGGAATTACTCGAATTGCAATCCGCCATCGATGTGCACGATGCCGCTGCCGTTTCCGAGGAAATGGGCGACCTCATGTTTTCCCTCGTGAATCTCGCCCGCTTCCGAAACGTCGATCCGGAAGTGATCATGGCATCCGCGAATGCGAAATTTGAATCCCGTTTCGGAGACATGGAACGCATTCTAGCAGCTTCCGACCTCTCCCTCGAAGCAGCAACCCCGGCTCAGATGGAAGATGCATGGGATGAGGCAAAACGTCAGTCACTCTGCTAGAAAATCACCGTAATGCCACAAACCCACTTTCCAGTTTCACCGCCGCGTGCTTGGGCGGAAATCGACCTCGGTGCGATGAAGAAGAATCTCGCGGTCGCCCGCGAGGCCTTCGGTGGTGGAGCGTTGATGGCGGTGGTGAAGGCGGGTGCATACGGTCACGGACTTGAGGAGATCGCCCGGTCCCTCGCTAACGAAAACATCGTTTTTTTTGGCGTTGCGAATGTGGGCGAAGCCCGCCGCATCCGGAATGCGGGAGTGGAAACGCGGATCTATCTGCTAGGGGCGACTTGGTCGGAGGAGCGCGAGGAGATCGTCGCCCGTGACTGGACGCCTTGTATTTCCTCGGTGGAGGAAGCGGAACAATTCAACCGGCTGGCTGTACGCTATCAGAAACGGCTCAAGGTCCATATCGCCGTGGACACGGGCATGGGCCGTGGCGGATTCGTGGCGGATCATCTGGTAGAATCAATGCGGCAACTTGATCTGCTAGAGAATCTTGAGATTGAGGGAATCGGCTCGCATCTGCCCTCTGCGGACGAGGACAAAGAATTTACGGAGAGCCAATTTAGACGCTTTCGATCCATTGTTGATGAACTCGGTGGTCCACAGCGATTCAAGTGGATTCATCTATCTAATAGCGCGGGATTACTCGGCTATGATCAGGACGTGTGCAATCTATCACGTCCGGGGCTGATGCTTTATGGAGTCTCGCCGCTGCCAGGATTTCAGAAAAAACTGAGCACGGTGATGACGCTGAAATCCCGTGTGACCTTGGTCCGGACTTTGCCTACTGGGCACGGGGTTTCATATGGTCGGCAATTTGTGACCACCAAGCCGACTCGTGTTGCGACCGTTGGCATCGGCTACGGGGATGGATACCCGCGCCATGTCTCTGGCAAAGGAGCGGAAGTCTGGCTGCGTGGTCGGCGTTTCCCGATTCTCGGACGCGTCACCATGGATCAACTCATGGTCGATGTGACTGGTGCCGACGATGTGATAGAAGGAGATGAAGTGGAAATCTTCGGACCTAACATTCTTGTGGATGAAATTGCTGAAAAAGCGGACACCATCGTTTGGGAGATTTTCACCTGCATCACCCCGAGGGTGACGAGGTGCCACATCCCGTAAATGCAGTGTGCTGCAGGCCTGCCTGCGATTTGGTATGGCCAATCCCGGGCGAGTGGCTAGGCTTCCCGAATGCGTAACGAAGCTCTCAGCGATGTCCTGAAGGTGTGGCTCTACGCCGTGGCCTCGGTGATGTTGGGAGCATGGATTTCCCCCTTGTTATACAATGCCGGAAAGGCTTTGGCGGAAGTTTCATCGGTGAAGCAAACCAACGGGGTGGTGGAATGGTTGGCGGACCTTTGCCGGGTGGCTAACTTTCCAACCTATTTTGTTTTGAGTTTGATTTTGGGAGGCATGATTTTGTTTCTGCCATTTGCCGGATGGCTGCATGGGGGAAGGGGTTTACATGGGTCAGCCGCGAGACAGGATGGCACAAAAACATTGAAAAATGGGCAGCGTTTTTTGAAAAACCCGAGTGCCATCCGCCATTGCATGCGCGGATTTTTGGTGGTGACCGTGGTGTTTTTATTGCTCGGCGGCATTCTCATGGCGGGAGGGATTTTCGAGTGGCGGCAGCCTGTGACGGGAGGTGTTCAATGGATTTTTCTAACGGCCTTGATCGCATTCGGGCTAGCAGGGGTGCAGGAGTTTTTATTTCGTGGCGTGGCCATGGGGATTTTCCTTCGTGCAATGCGTCCTTCAGCAGCGCTCGGGTTGTCTGCTGTCCTTTACGCGCTGGTGTTTTTCCTGATACCCCCGCCCGGCTTGAACGTCGCCGATCCAGACGCTGCTGGCATAGGATTTGAATTGTTAAAAAAGCTGATAAGCCAGTTCTCCGATCCGCGGATGTTAGTCGGTAGTTTTGTGCCCTTGCTTGCGCTCGGTTGCGTGCTCGCATTCGCCCGCTGGCGGACGGCGTCCCTTTGGTTGCCGATCGGACTCAACGCGGGCTGGATTTTCGTGAATGGAATCATGGGGGTCGTGACCGTGGCAGTGAATCCGCCGGGCTCGATGATGTGGGTGCTTGCGGGTGCTTCGCTACACCAAGGACTCGTCCCGCTCGCTGGGATTCTTATCGCTGGCATCACGATTGATTATCTAACTACAACTGATCCCAATGCCACCGCAGCCACCTCCTGAAACCCGCAGCTTGCGAAGGCTCGCCGCGCGGGCACTGGATTTGCTCTATCCGTCTGTCTGTGCGGTTTGTCATGCTGGCCTATCAGGTGGCAGGGCCTTGTGCGATTCATGCGATGGGGATCTACCGAGACTCGCCCAGCCATTTTGCGGCACCTGTGGCGAGGCGTTTGAAGGGCAGATCGATGGAGTTTTTACATGTCCGAATTGTAGCAATTTGAAATTTTCCTTCGAGTTCGCCCGCTCCTCCACAGTGCGTGATGAGCGGACTCTAGACATGGTCCATCGCTTGAAATATGGCCGTGAAATCCATCTCGCGAAGGAACTTGGTCGGCTCGCATACGAGTCGTTCGCCGATCCACGGCTCGCTCCGGCGATAGAGGGTGAATGGCCCTTGATTCCCGTACCGCTGCACCCGAAGCGCCAGCAGCACCGGCATTTCAATCAGGCTGCGGAAATTTCCAGAGTGATATCTAACTTCTCAGGATTGCCCGTGCTCCACGGCTTGCGGCGTGCCCGAGCCACTGAAACACAAACCCGTCTAACCCGTGCGCAACGTTTGGAAAACTTGCGGGGGGCTTTCGTTCTCACCCAACGAGGTCGCCGTTGGGTCGATCAATCGCCGTCCGGTGCCGTCCTCATTGACGATGTTTTCACGACGGGTTCGACCGTGGATGAGTGCGCGAAAATCCTCCGTCGCGGTGGGTTTCAAAAAATCTTCGTCGTCACTGTCATGCGCGGTTAGGCGTTTTTTCTCTGCGTGTCGAATCGCCTGAGGACGATGTGACAAAGCAAGGCGGTGAGCCCCAGGGTGATCATCGGTAGCAAACCGGAGCGGATGTTCTTCCCCACTCCCCATGGATGCAATGGATGGTCTAGGACATCGACATAAAGTAGATTGCAAATCTTGAAAACCAGCACCCAACCAGCGTGAAGTCCGATCGAAAACCACAGCGCCCCCGTGCGCAACCGCGCCCATGCGAGGATCATTCCCACGACAAAAAGTGTGGCGAAATCTGTCACGAAAAACTGGGGATCGGTGAAGTGAAAAAGGACGCGCCCTAACAGCTCGAAACCCGCCGTCGGAGCACTTGGATCATGGATTGCGAACCCGACCGGTGGTTCCAGAAAATGCAGAAATGCGAAAAGGAGAGAAGTCCCCACACACGCCATCAGCGGGCGCGAGGATTTCAACCAAAGACCTAAGAGAAGTCCGCGAAACATCCATTCCTCAATGAGCGATGCCGCCACCGTAGGAATGAGAACTGCCGCGAGGAATTTGGGGAGTTTCGGAGGATGAGGGTCGGGCGCGTAAACGCCGAGCGCCTGGAGTATCATGACTAAGCCCCATAACAGGCCACCCGAAATCACTAGGCCGGTTAGAATTTGGACCGGGCTGGATTTCCAATGTGCAATCGCAATTGTGGAATTTGTGCCCTGCTCACTGGCACGCAGTTGGCGAATGCGGCGGTAGAGGAATGGCAGAAAAATCAACGCGGAAAATGACAGCGAGCGGCTGTAAAACCGGGCAAATTTGGATTTTCCACAAGCGCCACCTAACCACTCTAGAATCCCAGGAAGCTCTCGCGAAGTGGCTGCAGCAGCGAGAGCCTTGCCTCCTTGATAAACCCAAGGTGCGAGGATAGACGCCAGCAACAATGAAGACAGAACCCACAGCACGGCGGCCCCCGCCTCAGATTGGAAAAAGCGTTTCAACGAGCATGATTTTGCGAGGAGTCGCACAAGCTGTCCAGTTTTTGCTAGGAAAAAGCCGCCAAGGCAAGCACCCCGGCGGCTAATTCTTGAGCTGCTCTAACAAAATCGCATCACAGGCCGCGAAGGGTCGCCTTAATCGCCTCGAAGTTTGGCATGTCTTTCGGATGCTCTTGCACTTCAGCATATTGGATGACGCCTGCCTTATCGATCACGAAGGCGGAGCGCTTGGAGACGCCGCCCATGATTAGATTTTTTTCTGGTAGAAATTGCTTGTAAGCCACGCCGTACGCTTCGGTCACCGCGTGGTCATAGTCGCTGAGCAGGCTGAGGGTGATGCCCTCCTGCTTCGCCCACGCTTCTTGCGCAAACGGATTGTCTCCGGAAATGCCGAGCACCGTGGCATCGAGCGCGGTGTATTCGGAAAGCCCTGCGGAAATCTCGCAAAACTCCGCCGTGCAACCGCCGGTGAAGGCCATCGGCACGAAGAGCAGGACAATGTTGGATTTTCCAATGAGAGCGCTCAGGGTAACGAGCTGCGGGCCTTCGGCAGTTTGGCTGACGAGGGTGAAATCTGGGGCTTTGTCGCCGACTTTGATGGACATGTTGGTTTCGAGGTTGTTCGTGGGAGTGACACAACTATAAATCAGGAATTCCCGCGATGTCTCGTTGGAAATCTTGTTCGGGAATGGTTTTATTTTTAGAATTTCTGCTGCCTTTGTGATTCCATCGCACATCCTACTTTATACTTTGCTCTAAGCACCCACAACTCACCCGAATTCAGGCTCTGAAAAGCCGACTGATTTTGCGTCAATCTCCTCTATTATGAAATTCTCAGAACTCGTTATCGGCCAGAAAGCCAGCCAGACCGTTCACATCACTCCTGAGCTGATCGCCGCTTTTGCTGATGTCACTGGAGATTATAATCCGCTGCACACCGATCCAGCTTATGCCGAGCCGCGTTTTGGCGGGATCATTGCGCACGGGGTCTTGCTGGTGGGGTTTTTCTCTGCGTTGCTCGCCACGAAGTTGCCAGGGCAGGGGTCGGTGGCGCGGTCACTGAATGTGCGATTCAAGGCAGCGGCGCGCCCCGGAGATGATGTCCTTCTCGAAGTCAAAATCGTAGAATTGGTTCCTCGAATGAACAAGGTCGTCATCGAAGGCCGGGCCTTTGTGGGGGATCGGGTAATATTACTGATCACTTCGGAAGTGCTTTTGGAAGAGTAATTGACGCTGCCACTTCGGCTAGAACCTAGGGAATCAACCAGGCGTCCATCCTAATTATGTTAGGGGACTTCCGTTAGTGGATCGAGCATTGGGAAATACTTTTTCACAAGATCGCGGCGGAGCTCGGTCGTGTCGGCGATCTCACGGTTAAGTGCTTCACGCAGAGCCTTGTCGCCGGGGCGGAGCGCGAAACCGATGCGTTCGGGCGCGACGGACTTACCGTCTAACTCGCGGATATCGGTGGCATTGTATTCCATGTCGGCGTCGTTGCCTTGGAAGCTTTTGATTTTTTTGATGGCGAGGGGTTTATCGACGAGACACGCGTCGATCTGGCGGGCTTCGAAGAGGGCTTCGAGCATTTTCTCGTGGGCTCCGGAGCCGGTGAAGGGCAGCACGGTGACGTCCGGGGCACTCTTCTCAATTTGCCGTGCGAGCACCATGTTGGTAGTGCCATCGACGGCGCCGATCTTTTGGAATGCGGGCTTTCCATCGGTAAACCCCGGTGCATTTTTCAGGGTGATCAGCGTCTGCGGATAGATGAGGACGGGAGCGGTGAAGGCAAGGCCATCCCGCTCGCGCTGG
>JAYVNE010000025.1:0-7351 GCA_043758615.1 Akkermansiaceae bacterium | reverse complement strand
CCATCAAAATAATTCGCCGCGCCAGCGGTTCCGATGCTATTGCTCGTCATCGTGTCGCTCTGGTTCGCGTGCAGCCAGTAGCCGCCCGTGCCGCCCTTCGTGGGGTCATAATACGCCGCCTTATACCACTCACTCTCGCTGGGCAAATAAGTGGTCGCACCCGAGTTTTTCAGAATGATTCCAGACAATGCCCCATTGAGCGTGTAGGCTCCCGTCTCCGTGCTGGCGCTGCCTTGGCCGTTGTTCAGCCAGTTCGCATACCGCGCCGTATCAAACCAGCTCACATAGGCGATCGGACGGTTCCCAGCCCCCGTCAGCACCGTGTAAGTGTAGCTGCCGGAAGCACCGCTGCGCGTGATGCCCGCCACATTCGCATCACTGCCCATGCTGGTGTTGTAAAGGCCGTAGGGATCGGCCTGCGCCTTGGCATTCAGAAACTGTGCGTAGTCGCTGATGGTCGTCTCATTCTTCGCGATCTGGTAGTTATACGCCACGCCGCCGTAGCCGCTGGCGTCATTCGCATTGCCAGCATTGCCAATGGCTGCGTAATCGACATTCACCGCCGCGAAGAGCGGGGTGGCAAGGAGGCTTGCGACAAGGGCAAATCCGGCAAATGGGGAGCATGGGATGATTTTCATAATGCGCATCTAACGGCTCCCCCATTGAAAAGCAGACGCCGGACCATCTGTCGGGAGATTTTCCGGCGGAATTTTCTGCGAAAGAAATTAGTGCGGGCGACTGAAACACTCCAAAGCTCTGGCCAGAAACATGAACAACAGGCAGTGAAGCCATGCTAGACGTACTCATCCACCTTCATCCAAGAGGGCTTGCATCTGAATCGCATTCAGCGAAAGATCTTCCACCTACTGTGCTTTACCACTCCACCACCACCCCGTCCCATCGCGTTGATCTTAAGGAAGCGATCCTGCGCTCGCTGCCGCCGGACAATGGCCTTTATATGCCGGACACGCTTCCCGTGCTCGATAGATCATTTTGGGAAATCTGGCGTGAACTCACCTTCCCGGAAATCGGCATCGCCGTGGCGGATGCCTTTTTCGGTGAGGATGTGCCTCCTCAAGCACTGGTGGACATTGTTGAAGGCACCGTCACTTTCGATGCACCACTCGTCACGCTCGGGCCGGGCGATCACATTCTCGAACTTTTCCACGGACCCACACTCGCCTTCAAGGACTTCGGCGCGCGGTTCATGGCGCGGCTGATGGCTTGGTTGACTCGCGATGACGACCGTATGCTAACAGTCCTCGTCGCTACGTCAGGTGACACGGGCGGAGCAGTCGCTTCTGCATTCCACAACGTCCCCGGCACCCGCGTCGTGATTCTCTATCCGAAAGGAAAAGTCTCCGGCCTGCAGGAAAAACAGCTCACGGCCCTCGGTGGAAATATCACGGCGTTAGAGATCGATGGCTCGTTCGACGATTGCCAGGCGCTCGTCAAATCCGCCTTCCTCGATCGCGAGCTGTCGGAGGGACTTAATCTAACTTCTGCGAACTCGATCAACCTTGCCCGGCTCGTGCCGCAGAGTTTCTACTACATTCACGCCGCCCGCCAATTGCCGGAAGGCGTAGCGCCAACTTTTGTGATTCCATCAGGTAATTTCGGGAACCTAACTGCTGGATTGCTCGCCATGCAGCTCGGACTTCAGGTGGATCACATGATCGCCGCAACGAATCGCAACGATGTGGTGCCGGAATACCTCAAAAAGGGCGTCTATTCTCCACGGCCCAGCGTCCCGACCATCTCTAACGCCATGGATGTCGGCGCGCCATCGAACTTCGTTCGCATGCAGGCGCTTTTCGGCGGCTCGTGGGAGGCCATGAAGACCCGCATCACCGGGATGGCGTTCTCGGACGACCAAACCCGCGCCGCGATTCGCGAGGTGAAATCACTCTACGATTACGAAATCGATCCACACGGCGCGATCGCCTGGCTTGCCGCCCGCCATTGGCGCGCCTCGCATCCCGGTTCCGCCACCGTCAGTCTGGAAACCGCGCACCCTGCAAAGTTCCCGGACGTGATGGACGCGGAACTCGGAGCCCATTGTGTGGAGGTTCCCGAACGCCTTGCCATTCTTGCCAACCGCGAAAAAGTGTCGATTCCCCTGCCATTCGACATCACCATTTTCCACGATTGGCTCAGAAACTTTCTCTGATCTCGCCCGTGCTCGATGAGGGCGGCACCGAGCGGTGCTCCCCGTTTCCGATGGCGGTTCTTTAGTAATAGACCTGTAAGGCCCTTTTCAGCGCCGACGGCGACGCAGGAGCACAAAGGCCGAAATCGTCGCCAACGCTGCGGAACCCGGCTCGGGCACCACATTCCAACTAACAACGTCTTGACGAGTCGAATTCGTTAGGTAAGTCAGTGCCACGGGCGAGTAGCTGTTTATGTTGGTCAAATATTGATTGGCAAGGGCTGCTGTATCAAGGCTCGGCGATAAAATTTTCACATTGCCATCGAACAGCGAAGGACTATTAACGGTTTCATAAGTCGTTTCCCAAATCGCCCACTGAACGGCCGCAGCGTTTTCATCGGAGCGGGATGATGCAAGATAGCCACCGACCAAGCGGGCGATCTTATCAGAATTCACTAGGGATGAAGGGTCCTGAATCTGATAGATCAGGGTTTCACCGTAGCTAATACCCGCCGCTGGCTCGACGCAGAACGCATCAAAACCCGTATAGCGCATGACGCCTGAGGGATATTGCTGGGTGAAACTTCCACTATTGAAGGTTCCCGTTACCGGAAGCCCAGGGGCGATATCGATGAGTGTTGTTGAAAAATTCTGGCCTCGGGCCTTCACCGCAGCCAGTGCCGAAGCAACAGCTATCGCACAAATCAGTAATTTAGTAGTTTTCATGGGGGGAGGACGTGAAAGTAGGCAGTTCCAACTGTGACATCAAGAAATCTGAAAGGTTCGAAAAGAGCCTCGCTGAGATTCACCCTAATTCACTGATAACCAAACAGTTGACAGGCAACTTAAATTTTAAACCGTTACCTATCTAGTTTTATGTATGATAAGCATCACTAAATCAAACTGCCAAAACACTCACAAAACAGGCTGCCTAACTGTTTCGATGAGCAGAGATCACTCCAACACTTCGCTCACCGTCTCGCCGTCGAATAACTTGGTTCGCAACACGTCACCTTTTTTAAGAGTTTTGACCGAGCGCACGATTTTCCCATCTGCGCCAAGCGTGATCGAAAACCCCCGATGAAATGCCGACTCCGGGCCTAACGCACGAAGAAGGCCACGCAAACGGCTCAATCGCTCATTGCGCCGATCCAAAGATTCTTGAGTTACCCTCTCGACACGTCGCCTCAGATCAATGATATATTCTAACCGCCTTTCCAATACTCTCGCCGGGTGCTCTGCCCGATGTCGGGTGCGTACTTCATTCAACCTCAATGCTGCCGATTCGAGTAAGGCCTTCACTCGATGGATCAACTGGCTGCGTGCGGAATCCAATCGCATCACCGGCTCTAGCAAAAGTCTTTCTCCGTTCTTCCGCAAGGCACCGCGCTTGAGAGCGTCCAGCTCCATACGGGCCTGAATCAGCCGATCCCGTGGAATTCTAACCAGCCGCCGTCGAATTTGCGATAACCTTGTTAGAAGTTCTCCCCCATCCGCCACAGCCAGCTCCGCCGCCGCGCTCGGCGTGGGGGCGCGCAGGTCTGCCACAAAGTCTGCAATGGTAAAATCGATCTCATGTCCCACAGCGGAAATGATAGGAATTGGGCAATCCGCGATCGCTCTAGCAACTACCTCTTCATTGAAATTCCAAAGGTCCTCAATCGAGCCACCCCCGCGTCCGACGATGAGCACATCGCAGCGTGGATAGCCGAATTTTTCGGGGTCACCCATTTTCGCGATCGCTTGGGCGATTTCTAACTCCGCTCCTCTGCCTTGCACGCGCACTGGGAAAAGCACCGGCTGCACCCAAGGAGCGCGCCGACCTAACACATTCAGGATGTCTTGGAGCGCCGCACCCGTTCCCGATGTGATGATTCCTATCGTTTGAGGGAAACCAGGAATCGCTTGTTTGCGCACAGCATCAAACAAACCTTCCGCTGCGAGTTTCTGTTTCAGTGCCTCAAACTTCGCTTGTAAGTCGCCTGTCCCCGCTCGTTCGGCCTGTTGCACGATGATCTGGAGTTGACCTCGCGCTTCATAAACACTGGCTTCAGCGAACACTCGAACTTTCGCGCCGTCCTCCAGCGCTTCCGCGCCCGGTCGCTTGCGGGCACCGAACATGGCGCATTGGATCTGCGCCCCAGCATCCTTGAGCGAGAAATACCAATGCCCGCTGCCCTGTTTTTTCAAATTAGAAACCTCGCCCTCGACCCATACCTCACCGACCTGAATCTCCAGCAGATTCTTCATCCGCCGCAGCAACTGCGTGACGGAAAGCGCCTTTTCCTCGGGCGTTCTGGGTTTCGAAAACAAATCCACGCCGCAATCTGTCTGACTGTAGGAATTTTTCGAGCGGGAAAAATTTTCCCTCCGCCACGCCCCAGCCACCCGCCCGTCGCCTCCACACGTCTGATCACGCTTTACGCGATTGCCTTTCATGACAAACTTCCGGCTGGACGGCGCGAGCCCATTCCCACGAATCCATTACTTTTGCAATGTCACTCCCCGCTCTCACCGGCCAATCCCCCGAATCCCTCGCCGCTTGGCTCAAGGACGCGGGTGAGCCAGCATTCCGCGCCGCACAGATTCTCGAATGGGTTTGGAAAAAAAAGGTCACGTCCTACGACGCGATGAGCAATCTACCTGGTGCCTTACGAGGAAAATTAGCCGACTCATTCCGCCTAACCGCGCTCGAGCATAGCACCACCCAAGGATCGGCTGATACCACCCGCAAGTTTCTCTTCCGCTTGCACGACGGTCGCTATGTAGAAAGTGTTCTTATTCCGGCGAACCCGGCGCTTTACGGTGAGAAATCGGACCGACGCACGCTCTGTGTTTCCTCTCAGGTGGGTTGTGCCTATGGTTGTAAGTTCTGCGCCTCTGGCCTAGCAGGTTTCACTCGCAATCTCGATGCCGCAGAGATCGCGGGGCAAGTCTTATCCGCCGAGCAACTCTCCGGCGAACGGGTCGATTCCCTCGTCTTTATGGGCATGGGCGAACCCATGGCAAACCTCGACAACCTACTAGAATCGATCACCCTCATCACCGGAGAAAAGACGCTCCACCTTGGCGCACGACATCTCACCATTTCCACATCCGGCCTCGTCCCGCAGATCCGCAGACTCGCCGAGCACCCGCAGCAAATTCGCCTCGCGATTTCCCTCCACGGTGCCACCGACGAAGTCCGCGAGCAGATCATGCCGGTGAACAAGAAATGGCCGGTCGGCGAGTTGTTCGATGCGCTCGACTACTGGAACTCAAAGAAGAACCAGAAGCTCACGCTCGAATACATCCTGATCCAAGATGTAAACGACTCGCTCGAACAAGCGGCCATTCTCGCCCGCCATGCCCGGCGCTTGGGCGCGAAGGTGAACCTCATTCCCTACAACACGGTCGAAGGCCTCGAATGGAAGCGGCCGCCTAACAATCACTGCCGTGCGTTCCAAAATATTTTAAAAGTCGCAGGTGTCACGGCGAACCTCCGCCTCGAAAAAGGCCACGATATCGATGCTGCCTGCGGTCAACTTCGCCTGAAACAAGAAACTGCGGAAGGGATCATTGAGGCACCGATCAAGCGGTGAACGGCTTGCTCATTTATCCAAGGCAAGGACGGATAGATTATAAACTAACATATTTTAAGCGCGGTAGATAGATTGGATTTTATAGCCATCGAGATAAGGTAAATGGCTTCGAGTATGGCGAATATGGATATTCACTCTATCTCAAGCGTGCCACTGATCACTAACAAATTATTTTCATTTCTAGTTTCTAGTGGCGCGGCTTCCATTTATCGTTAGATCCACACGGCGACGCTTAACACAACTGAAGGTGAAGTTTTTCTTGAAGCGAAAACTCGTTAAACCCGACGGATCGCTTGGTTCGCTGCACTTCAAAGTGGCAGACCACCCGTCAGAAAAATTTGAAAGGATCCGGGTAAGGTTTGTTAATAGCCGATCTCCAAGTGACTGAAAACTGGACGGTTCAGGCCAGAAATGGCTCATCCCGCATGCTTTTCACCGAATTATTTCCTGAATTTTTGCTCTGAGGGCTCTAGGAGTCTTGACAATTCTGAGCAGTTCTCTGAACTCACTCGCATGGCAAGCAAGCTCAAACCTATCAAAGATAAACAATCCAAGACTCAAATCATCGATCAGATCGCCGCAAGCACTGAACTCAGCCGCAAGCAAGTGGCTGCAGTTCTTGATAGCTTGACCGATGTTATCGAAGCTCACGTCATGAAAAACGCAGTGGGCGAATTTGTCCTGCCTGGTCTGATGAAGATCAGCACAGTGCGCAAGCCGGCCGTCAAGGCACGCAAGGGCATCAATCCTTTCACTAAGGAAGAAGTCATGTTCAAAGCCAAACCCGCGTCCACCGCAATCAAAGTGCGTCCGCTGAAGAAGCTTAAGGACATGGCAGTCTGATACCTTTCGCACGGTATTGCGGATAACCTCCGTAGTCAGCGATCCAATCATCACAGCCTTTTCGGTTAGCCGAAAAGGCTGTTTGTTTTTTAGGTTTCTACACTTCGCAACTCGCTGCGATTTGTAACGACTATCATAACGCGCCACAAAAGAATCATTGGCAAGGCCGTGAGGGAGGCTAGGGTAACGGGCGACAGATTTCCCCTGTGAGATTTTCCCGCCATGTCTGCCGATTCCATTGTCCTGCCATCGCTCGAAGATCCCATACCAGAGATCGTGCCGGAGCTCGCCGTGAACCCTTTGCTCCCTGTTCCCGGCCCTTACGAAAAGGCCATCGCCGAGGCGGCCGAACTTCTCCGTCGGCCACGGGCTGCGGGCTCAGGAATCCAAGCACTGCGCCAGCATGCTAAGGATCGAATGACCGTTTGGGAGCGTCTGGAAGTGCTGCGTGATCCAGGATCTCAACCCGATCTGTTATTTCAAAACTGGGGACCCAATCTAGATGGGGCGTCGTTGATGACCGCCGTGGTCCGCATCCATGGCCGGGATGTGGCGGTGTATGGTCACGATTTTGCTGTTAGAGCGGGCTCCATGGATACTCCGAGACGTTTACCGCATTGCGGAAAATAAGCGGCGTGGTGCCTAGCATCATGTGCATGTTTGGTTATATACTGACGCACATAAAGATTTGTGGGTTTTGGAGTAATAAGGAGAAGGGGTTTGAAACCCCTTTCTTCTATTAAGCACCGAAAAATGCCCTGCCGGTGAAAGGGGTTTC
>JAYVNE010000024.1:0-2327 GCA_043758615.1 Akkermansiaceae bacterium | reverse complement strand
GAGCAGCTCAAAACCAAGCACGGCCTCCCCCTCACCCTCGAAGGCAGCCAGTTCATCAACGCCCTTGTCATCAAAGAATACCTCGATGAATTCAACGGCCAGCAACCCGCCTGATGCGCAACCACTCTCCTCACCGTGCCACATCCCTTCTTTCACTCAATCTGATGAATTGACTGCAATGATAGCACTGCTTATGTTGCAGCCATGAGCACCACTCTGACCATTCGGAATCTCGACGAAGGCGTGAAACAAAAACTCCGCCTCCGTGCCGCCAGCCATCAGCGCTCGATGGAGGCGGAAGCGCGGGAAATCCTCGCGACTGCGGTGGCGTCGCAGGAAACTTCCGTGCCCCGACACAGCCCAGAAGAAATGCGCAAGCGCATCGAATCCGTCATCGGGATCTGGAAGGATCAAATGGGCGGCAAAACGACCGACGAAATCATGCACGAACTCAGAGGCGATGACTGAAGCCTCCGCCTTGGTCGATAGCAACGTCATCATCGACATCATTGGACAGGATCCCATATGGATGCCTTGGTCTATCGAGGCACTGAACTCATGTGAATCCGCATGGGTCAATCCATTGGTTTTCGCAGAACTCTGCTACGTCAAGAACTCCCCCGGTGAGGTCGAAGATCTATTGGACCGTCTCGCTCTCGGCTATCGCGAGCTTCCAAAAGACGCCCTGTTCCTCGCCGCGCAGGCTTTCAAAATCTACCGCCAGCGCGGCGGCACCAAGACCGCGCCGCTCCCGGATTTCTTCATCGGAGCCCACGCCGCCGCCCTCGGCATCCCCATCATCACCCGCGACGTCACCCGCTACCAAACCTACTTCCCCACCGTCACCCTGATCTCGCCCTGATCTCTCCATCCAAACCAAATCTCTCCTCTTCATCCTTACCCACCCGTGAAATATGACCAAATATTTCAATCAGACAGTTCGTCCATGTCCGTTGCGCTCCTCTTGTGGTTAAAACCTCTTCTTGTTCCCCGTAGATCCGACATTGATTTCCCGATTCCCTTCCCTTAATGTCAATCCATGAACCAAGCCACACTGCTGCGGGAATCCCGCTCAAAGCACTTGTTGCAGAGCTACGAAGCCGCTGCGAAACAGTTGCGCGTCTTCAAGGCGGTTCTACCTATTACCACGAGGAACTCGGAGTCTTCCGCACCTTCGCAAAAGAGCTCGGAATCGTCCTCCACACAGCGCCGCACGAACTGAGCCGCGCACCTGACGATGAAGGAAACGAGCATCAGGTCTGGTTCCAGCAGGATTCACAAACCTACCTCAAAGCCACTTGGCCCGACTTTTTCGGACTTCTCGTCATTCACCGGCCCCACGAGGAAAACAAGGCTTCTCCCATCGCTTATTTGGAGCGCTGGCATCTTCACAACGAAGTCTTCGGCGACCAAGTCGCATTCCTTGGCGCGCTTGAATCGGATGCTGGCCTGCGCCTGTTGATCCACCAACCCGCCATCGCCGGAACACCCGCGACCGATGAGCAGATCCAGCGCTTCTTCACCGATTCTGGCTGGCTGCCTTTCGTGATCGAGGGCAACATCGCCTTCTTTGATCCCGAGCGGAAAATCGTCATCTCCGACACCCACCGTGGGAACATCATCCTCATGCAAGACGGCCTCCTCGCCCCCATCGATCTCCGCGTCCAAGCCCTCTCCGAATCCCTACTCGATGCCGTCACTAAACTGTGCTCCGTCCCTCTTCATCCGTGCCCATCCGTGGATAAAAAACCTCTTTAATTGGTGTCCATTCGCGTTCATTCGCGGTTAAATCCTTTCCATTTCTTCCTCTTCCGTTTAGAATTTAAAATTTAGAATTTAGTGCTTTTCCACCCATGACCCGCGACTTCCAAAAACAAGCCATCACCCTCATCGACGACCTCAAAGGCGTCTGTGCCAACTACGGCCTCGGCAATGATGGCAACGAGTTCAAGATCATCACCCAGATCTTCCTCTACAAGTTCCTCAACGACAAATTCGCCCACGAGGCCAAGCAGATCGACCCCGCGCTCGCCAAGGCCGCCTCATGGGAAGACGCGCTACGGAAATACAAAAAAGCCGATTACGAAATGCTCCTCATCCAGCTCGGCGAGGGCACCGCCCATCTCCGGCCCGAGCACTTCCTCGCCACCCTCTACGGCAAGCAGAACGAGGAGAACTTCGCCAAAACCCTCGATGCCACCCTGCTCTCTATCGCCGCGCTGAACTCCGACATCTTCTCCGTCATGACCGACGATGGCGAGAAGCAGCCGCTCTTCGAGTCCATCACCGAATACGTCTCCTCCAAGCGCAACGACTTCGCCCGCGCC